>NZ_JAERJS010000022.1:0-62785 GCF_018257525.1 Tatumella sp. JGM130
GTGGATGCGCATTATAGGGAGTTAATTTTTTCTGGCAAGGGTTTATTTTAAATTAATTACTGACTGGCGGGTTTTTATGCTTATCGCCGTAAAAACCCACAAACCAGGCCCCTGAGGCAGCAAAAGCGGACATTAAATGTCCGCTTTTGCTGGTAAACAACATCCTGATTACTGATGTGCGACTATTTTTCCGTCACTGACATCCATTTCGATGATTTTTCCCGGCACTAAATCTCCGGACAATATCTGTTGTGCCAGCGGGTTTTCTATTTCCTGCTGTATTGCCCTTTTCAGTGGACGCGCACCATATACCGGATCGAACCCGGTCTGTCCCAGCAGTTTCAGAGCATCATCCGAGATATGCAACTGATAGCCACGCTCCTCAAGACGATGGTACAAACGTTGCAACTGAATCCGGGCAATTGAAGCGATATGTTCTGCCCCCAGCGGATGGAAGACCACCAGTTCATCTATACGGTTGATAAACTCCGGACGGAAATGGTGTCCGACAACACTCATTACCAGTGCTTTCATCTCGCCGTAGTCCAGTTCACCAAACCGTTCCTGAATTAAATCAGAGCCCAGATTAGAGGTCATGATGATAACCGCATTACGGAAATCAACAGTGCGCCCTTGTCCGTCAGTCAGGCGTCCGTCATCCAGCACCTGTAACAGAATGTTGAATACATCCGGATGCGCCTTCTCAACTTCGTCGAGTAAGATAACTGAATACGGACGACGTCTGACGGCTTCGGTCAGGTAGCCGCCTTCTTCGTAACCGACATAACCCGGAGGTGCCCCCACCAGCCTGGAGACCGAGTGTTTTTCCATAAACTCGGACATATCGATACGCACCATGGCTTCATCACTGTCAAACAGAAAATCAGCCAGTGCTTTACACAATTCTGTTTTACCTACCCCTGTCGGGCCGAGAAACAGGAAAGAACCTACCGGCCGGTTCGGATCTGCCAGTCCGGCACGGCTACGACGGATAGCATTAGACACAGCTTCGACGGCTTCATTTTGTCCGATGACACGACTGTGTAACGACTCTTCCATCCGCAACAGTTTATCCCTTTCTCCTTCCATCATCCTTGCCACCGGGATACCGGTCCAGCGGGCCAGTACATCTGCAATTTCAACGTCAGTTACGCGGTTACGTAACATTTTCATTGATTTGCCTTCGGCCTGAGTGGCTGCTGCCAGCTGTTTTTCCAGATCAGGTATTTTGCCGTACTGTAATTCTGACATTTCCGCCAGGTCACCCGTACGACGAGCCTGTTCCAGAGTGATACGTGCCTGCTCCAGTTCAGCTTTAATATTCTGAGTACCGCTTAATGAGGCTTTTTCTGCTTTCCATTCTTCATCAAGCTCAGCATATTCACGTTCTTTCTGGCTGAGTTCCGTCTCCAGCATTTCCAGCCGTTTTACACTGGCATCATCTGATTCTTTCTTCAGTGCCTGCTGTTCCAGTTTTAGCTGGATAATACGACGTTCCAGCCGATCGAGTGATTCAGGTTTAGAATCAATCTGCATACGAATGCTTGACGCGGCTTCATCAATAAGGTCAATGGCTTTATCTGGCAGCTGACGATCAGCGATATAGCGGTGCGACAGATTCGCCGCTGCAACAATTGCCGGATCGGTAATTTGTACGTGGTGATGTAATTCATAACGTTCTTTCAGGCCACGCAGAATCGCAATGGTGTCTTCAACTGTCGGCTCAGCGACCAGTACTTTCTGGAAACGACGCTCCAGTGCGGCATCCTTTTCTATATATTGACGATACTCATCCAGGGTAGTCGCGCCAACACAATGCAGCTCACCTCTTGCCAGGGCTGGTTTAAGCATATTACCGGCATCCATCGCACCATCGGCTTTACCGGCCCCAACCATAGTATGCAGTTCATCAATAAACAGGATGACGTTACCTTCCTGTTTTGACAGATCATTGAGGACACCTTTCAGCCGTTCTTCAAATTCCCCGCGGAATTTTGCCCCGGCCACCAGCGCCCCCATATCCAGAGCCAGTACCCGGCGCCCTTTCAGGCCCTCAGGAACTTCGCCATTAATAATTCGCTGGGCCAGTCCTTCAACAATCGCTGTTTTACCGACCCCGGGTTCACCGATTAATACCGGGTTGTTTTTAGTACGCCGTTGCAGTACCTGAATGGTTCGACGAATTTCTTCATCACGGCCTATCACCGGATCCAGTTTGCCCTGCTCTGCCCGTTCGGTCAGATCGATAGTATACTTTTGTAATGCCTGCCGTTGATCCTCGGCACCTTGTTCATTCACTTTTTCGCCCCCACGCAACTGATCTATCGCACTGGTAAGTTTTTCACCGGTCGCCCCTGTTGATTTTAGTATATCAGCCAGAGATCCGCGTGATTCCAAAGCAGCAAGTACAAAGAGTTCAGATGAAATAAAACTGTCACCGCGTTTCTGCGCCAGTTTGTCGCACACATTCAGGACGCGAATTAAATCCGCAGAAGGCTGAACATCACCATCGCTGCCTTCCACCTGTGGGAGCTGTTTAATCGCCCCGGTGATCTTCTCCTGCATTGCCGCAACATCCAGCCCGGCAGAGGAGAGTAAAGGACGCACCGATCCGCCTTCCTGAGACAGTAATGCACTCATAAGGTGGAGAGGTTCGATAAATTGGTTGTCGTTACCGAGCGCTAATGACTGAGCATCAGCCAGTGCTAATTGAAATTTATTGGTCAGACGATCCAGACGCATAATTCCTCCTGTTAAAGGTCAAAATGCTACAGGAGATTAAATGAGGCCAATCCCTCAGATATTCAAGTTTAATGACCCGGAAAACAAAGAAAAATTAATACGGGCTGGATCGTCCAGCGGCTAAGACTATATCAGCCACACCAAAGTTGCCATACGTCCGGTGATACTCTCTCTGCGATAAGAGAAAAAATCTTCACTTTGCTGATAGGTACAACGCCCGCCGCCCGAAACAGCAGTCACTCCGGCGCGGTTTAATCGCTGAGTAGCAAGTAACCAGAGGTCAGCCATAAATTTATGATTACGCGGACGGAAAGCCTGTCCGGCGGCTTTATCCACCGCCACAAAAGCATCGCGAACTTCAGGCCCAACTTCAAAAGCCTGCTGACTGATCGCCGGGCCCATCCAGGCAAGAATCTCAGACGGCGGGCAGTCAAACCCGTCCACTGTTTTTTCCAGCACACCATCGCACAAGCCACGCCATCCGGCATGGGCCGCGGCGACCTGGCGGCCATCCCTCGAACAGAAGATCACCGGCAGACAGTCAGCGGTCATTACCGCACACACCTGACCGGCGACTGTTGTCCGGCAGGCATCAGCAGTCATCGATTCTTCCGGGCCTGCGGGTAGCGAGACCACCCTGCTGCCATGCACCTGTGTCAGCCAGACAGGCATCGCGGGTAACCCGGCAATCTGGCACAACTGTCGGCGGTTACTTTCAACATGTTGCGGATCATCCGCAACATGCGCTCCCAGATTAAAGCTGCTCCAGGGGCCCTGGCTGAATCCGCCAGTACGGGTTGTGGAGCAAGCTCTGACATTGGCCGGGGCCGGCCAGTCCGGGATAATCAATGAACTCATAACCAGTCCATTTCATCTTTATGTAATTCGGTGTCGGCTTTCATTGCTTCAATCAGTTCCACCATATCCTCAGGCAATGCCGCATGCCACTCCATCTGAATACCGGTTATCGGATGGTATAAACGCAGCATGGTGGCATGCAGGGCCTGCCGGTCAAATTTCCGTAATACGGAAATAAAGTCGTCAGATGCCCCTTTGGGTGGCCGCGGGCGTCCGCCATATAATTGATCACCGACCAGCGGGTGGCTCAGATGTGCCATATGGACACGGATCTGGTGAGTTCGTCCCGTTTCAAGCCGCAGGCGTAAGCGAGTATAAGCACGGAAATGCTCCATAATGCGGTAATGGGTCACCGCTGGCTTACCCATCGGATGCACACTCATATGAGTACGCTTGGTCGGGTGGCGGGAAATCGGTTCGTCGACCAAACCACCAGCCGTCATTGTACCGATAGCCACCGCTTCATATTCACGGGTGATTTCGCGACGTTGCAGACAGTCAACCAGATGTTTCTGTGCCTGTACCGTTTTTGCCACGACCATCAGCCCGGTGGTGTCTTTATCCAGTCGATGGACAATTCCGGCACGCGGTACGTCGGCAATCGCCGGATAATGGTACAGTAAGGCATTAAGTACCGTGCCATCCGGATTGCCTGCCCCCGGGTGTACCACCAAACCTCGCGGCTTATTGATAACTAAAATATCATCATCCTCGTAAACAATATCGAGTGCGATATCCTGAGGTTCCCAGCGGGCCTCTTCTTCAATTTCGGCATCAATGTTTACCTGCTCGCCACCAAAAACTTTTTCTTTCGGGATCGTTGCTGTCACCCCGTTAAGGGTTACCCGTCCCTGCAAAATCCAGTCTTTTATGCGAGAACGTGAATAATCAGGGAACAATTCCGCCAAAGACTGATCTAAGCGTTGTCCAAGTTGCGCTTCGGAGACTGTCGCGGTGAGTTGTACTTGTTGTGCCATATAAGCTTCTTTCGTTAACGTTGGGTTTTCACGGCAAAGCCGTTTACTATAATGTGCTATCTTAGCTGATCATCACCGGAAGCTTCACAGAAAGCTTCTGCTAAAACTTTGAGGATAATCATTTCGTCATGACGCGTATGAAACATCTGGTGGCCGTTGCCACTCTGGGCCTGGCATTGGTGGGATGTTCCGGCTCTAAAGACATCGTCCCGGACAACCCACCGTCAGTTATCTATGCAACTGCCCAGCAAAAATTGCAGGACGGGAACTTTAAAGCAGCGATTACCCAGTTGGAAGCTCTGGATAATCGTTATCCGTTCGGGCCTTACTCCCAGCAGGTACAGCTTGATCTGATCTACGCTTATTATAAAAATGGTGATATGCCAATGGCACAGGCAACCATTATCCGCTATATGCGTCTGAATCCGACCAGCCCGAATATTGACTATGTCCTGTATATGAAAGGCCTGACGGACATGTCACTGGATGAATCAGCGTTGCAGCATTTCTTCGGAATCGATCGTTCTGACAGAGACCCGAGTAATGCACGCCAGGCGTTTACTGATTTTTCTCAGTTATTACAAAACTACCCGCAAAGTCAGTATGCGGCCGATGCAAGGCAACGGATGGTGGCTTTGAAAGACCGCCTGGCAAAATATGAACTCTCTGTGGCGCAATTCTATACCAAACGTGGTGCCTATGTCGCGGTTGTTAACCGTGTAGAGGGTATGCTCAGTAATTATCCTGATACCCGGGCTACTCATCAGGCACTGCCTCTGATGGAAAATGCTTACCGTCAAATGCAGATGAATACTGAAGCCGCTAAAGTGGCTAAACTGATCGCCGATAACCGCAGTAAATAACGACTGTCTGAATCTGATTCAGCACAGGCCGTCATCAGACTAATGCTTGTCAGTTAAGCCTTTAAGAACGCCGCTGCGGATAACGCGGCGGCTTCTTTTTTTCCGCCTGCAGATAATCGCTCTGCCGATGTCCGGGTAACACGAAATTTTCAGCCATCGCTCTGAGGTAGCATTTTTACGGCAGACAACAGGTCAGCTGAATTTCTCTGCCATTTTCTCAAAACCACCGCTTTGACAAAAAGTGACTTTATTTTGTGATGCAGATCACATTATTGTTAGCACAAGCCGTTATTCTGGTAGTCAACCTATGGTAACGAGAGAGGTAAGTGCGATGATCATTAATATCACCAGCAAACAAATGGAAATTACCGACGCTATCCGCAACCATGTTGAAGAGCGTATTACCAAACTTGAGAAATGGCAGACACCGTTGATCAACCCGCATATCGTACTCTCGAAAGAACCTAAAGAATTTGTCGCAGATGCGACCATTAATACCCCTAATGGTCCACTGGTCGCGACCGGCCGTCACCAGGATATGTACGCGGCTATCAATGAACTTATTAATAAACTGGAACGCCAGTTGAATAAAGTTCAGCATAAAGGTGAAGCACGAAGAGCTTCAGCCAGTGTAAAAGATATTATTCCTGCCGAATAATCCTTGTGATTGATGACGCGCCTTCGGGCGCGTTTTTAGTTGACGCATCCCGCAGCAAAAGCTACTCTCGGACTCTGTCAGTTAAGGAATATCACATGCAGACTACCCTGTTTTTCTTCTCATTCTTTTTTAGCCTAATCGCTCCCGGGAGATGATTCGTCCTGTAAGAATGAATGAGAAGACGAACAGAAAAGCCTCCCCCAGGGAGGCTTTTTTATTGGGACTAAAATAACAGGATACAGGTGACAATGATGAGTGCCGACCACTCTTTAGAGCATTTGCGGGACAAAATCAGCCAGCTGGATAATCAGCTGCTGGCATTACTGGCCGAACGACGGGATGTTGCAGTCGCAGTCGGTAACTTTAAACTGGCAACCCACCGGCCGGTCCGCGATGCAGAAAGAGAAAAACAGCTGCTTGAATTATTGATTAATAAAGGTAAAAAGCTATCGTTAGACAGCCATTTTGTCACCCGTGTATTTCAGCTGATTATTGAAGAGTCGGTCCTGACTCAGCAGGCATTATTGCAAAAAGCGCTCAATCAGCCTCAGGAAAACAGTGCCAGGATCGCTTTCCTCGGACCTAAAGGTTCGTATTCACACCTCGCTGCCCGCCAGTATGCATCACGGCACTTCGCCCACCTGACCGAGATTGGTTGCAGTAAATTTCAGGATATTTTACAACAGGTGGATTCCGGTCTGGCGGATTATGCCGTGCTGCCACTGGAGAACACCAGTTCAGGGTCGATTAATGATGTCTATGACCTGCTACAACATACCCGGTTACATATTGTCGGAGAAATGACCCAGCCGATTGATCACTGCGTATTAGTCCCTGCAGAAACATCACTGGACGACATCACTACAGTGTACAGCCATCCACAGCCTTTCCAGCAATGCAGCCAGTTTCTGAACCGCTACCCTCATTGGAAAATTGAGTACACAGAAAGTACCGCGGCTGCAATGGAAAAAGTCGCGGCCATGCAGGATAAAGGTGCTGTGGCTCTGGGCAGTGAGGCCGGCGGTAAACTCTATAATCTGCAGGTACTGGAACGTAATCTGGCCAATCAGCAGCAAAATATCACCCGCTTTATTATCCTGGCACGTAAACCGGTTCGCGTATCCGAGCAGGTCCCTGCAAAAACGACCTTACTGATGGCTACGGGGCAACAGTCGGGAGCTCTGGTCGATGCGCTGCTGGTACTGAGAAAACAGGGGCTGATTATGACAAAACTGGAGTCCCGTCCTATTCACGGGAATCCGTGGGAAGAGATGTTTTACCTCGATATTCAGGCCAACGTTCATTCGGCAGCAATGAAACAGGCGATTGAAGAGCTGACGGCACTGACCCGTTTTATTAAGGTTCTGGGCTGTTACCCGGGAGAGGATGTTATTCCCGTCTCCGCAGGCTGACAGCAATTACGGGCACCGGAAAGGTGCCCGTGAAAGATCATCCGCAAATATTATTGGCGATTATCATTCGCCGAACGTAACAGTCCGCGACTTTCGGCAAGAAACGAATCAGCGTAGTCACCAAACCAGTGTTTAATCCCCCGGAAGCTTTCAATAAATGCAGCTTTATCCCCGCTTTCCAGCAGACTTATCGCCTCACCAAACCGCATATAATAACGTTTGATTAATGCCAGATTTGATTCCGAAGACATAATAATATCCGCATATAACTGGGGATCCTGAGCAAATAAGCGCCCCACCATTGCCAGTTCGAGACGATAGATAGGTGATGACAAGGCCAGTAACTGAGCAAGATCGATATTTTCTTCCGCTAAGTGCAACCCATAGGCAAAGGTCGCAAAATGACGTAACGCCTGAATAAAGGCCATATTCTGGTCATGTTCCACGGCACTGGTGCGATGTAAACGTGCCCCCCATACCTGAATTTGTTCAAGCAGCCACTGGTAAGCTTCCGGCTGCCGTCCGTCACACCATACCACCACCTGTTTTGCCAGGCTTCCGCTGTCCGGGCCAAACATCGGATGAAGTCCGAGTACCGGTCCCGGATGCGCAGCCAGCATCGCCTGTAATGGTTTATTTTTGATCGACGAGAGATCCAGCAGAATACAGTTTTCCGGTAACGGTGGCAGCTGATTAATCACCTGCTCAGTCAGATGGATAGGTACACTGATGATCACCATCCCTGCACCGGCAAGCAGCTGTTCAGCCTGTCCCCAGTCATCTTTGTCCAGTGAGCGAACCTGATACCCTGACAAGGTCAGCATTTTGCTGAATAGCTGCCCCATCTGGCCATTTCCTCCGACAATCACTACCGGCCCCAAATCAGGCTTCAGTGTTTTAAATCCTTTATCATTTTCACTGGAGTAGGATTCACGCATCACCCGGCGCAAAACGTCTTCAATCAGATCGGCAGGAACCCCAAGCTGTTCAGCTTCCTTACGCCGCGAAGCCAGCATACTGGCTTCACGTTCAGGGACATAAATGGGTAGCCCGTAACGACTTTTTACTTCACCAACTTCTGCAACCAGTTCAAGACGCTTCGCCAGTAATTCCAGCAGTGCTTTATCTGTTTCATCAATTTTATCGCGTAGCGCGGTCAGCTCTGCCACCATGACTTATAACACCTCTGTTGAGGTCTGCCGCGCAAAGCACATATCCTGATGGATATCGCGTAGCAGATTCTCTGTCGTTTCCCAGCTAATACAGGCATCGGTCACCGAGACGCCGTAACGCATTTCAGAACGTGGCTGCTCGGATGACTGATTCCCTTCATAAATATTACTTTCCAGCATTAATCCAATAACAGAACGGTTGCCGTCTTTGATTTGTGCCATCGCTGACTCTGCTACCGCTGCCTGACGGCGGAAATCTTTACTGGAATTGCCATGACTGCAATCTATCATCAATGAAGGTTTCAATCCTGCCTTCTGCATTTCTTTTTCACAGGCAGCAACGTCTGTCGGGCTGTAATTCGGGGTTTTTCCGCCACGCAAAATCACATGACCATCCGGGTTACCACGGGTCTGTAGTAAACTGACCTGCCCCGCCTGATTGATCCCCATAAAGCGATGGGGCATAGCTGCGGCACGTAATGCATTAATCGCAGTACTCAGGCTGCCATCGGTACCGTTTTTAAAGCCAACGGGTAAGGATAAGCCGGATGCCATTTCACGGTGAGTCTGGGATTCTGTGGTGCGGGCTCCGATAGCTGCCCAGCTGAAAAGATCCCCCAGATATTGTGGCGAATTAGGATCCAGCGCTTCAGTGGCCAGAGGCAGCCCCATCGCTACTAATTTCACCAGCAGTTCGCGGGCAATATGTAACCCCTGTTCAACATCAAAAGATCCGTCCATATGCGGATCATTAATCAGACCCTTCCAGCCGACTGTCGTACGTGGTTTTTCAAAATAAACACGCATCACCAGGCAAAGACTGTCGCTGTATTTATCCGCCAGCACTTTATAACGACGGGCATATTCGAGAGCTGCCTCAGGATCATGAATCGAGCATGGTCCGCACACCACCAGCAAACGACGATCTTTTCCCGAAATAATGTCAGAGATAACCCGGCGGGATTCAGCAACCTGTAATGCCTGCTGTTCTGTGAGCGGAAAGCGGGCTTTCAGCTGTTGCGGGGTAATCATTATCTGTTCATCAGTAATATGTACGTTATTCAGTGCATCTTTGTGCATGGTTAGGATCCTGTTGATATGGCCGCTGACAGTCTGATTATATTTACTGCTCGACAGACTATCACAATAAGTAAAGTATTCAATCCATACTGTGTACACTTATGTTTACAAACATCAATTTAAAGCCTTATTCTCACTCTTAATGTAAACATTTGATTACACCAATCCTGGATAAACTACTGAAGTTATTAGTGTTCGATAAATAAGAGTAAAAAGCCTGGCGGTGTTGTTTTCTGCTAACGGGAATGACAATAGGCCGGGGTTCCGGGCGCAAGAAAACTATACATAGAAATAAACAGCCCCAGGCTATCCGCAGACTTTCCTGACGGGGATATCGGGAAATGAATAGCTGCGAACTTTTTGTTATGTCTCTATTTCTGAACCTTGCTGATGGCCGAACCCGGCCTTTTTAGTACAGGTTCCGCGTGGCTGATGTCTCTCTGATCGTAGCGGGAATTACCGAAGGATGACAGACAGCACCTTTCCCCGCGCAGCAAAAACGGGACAGGTTAGCGAAGATTAAACGTACTGATGACAGGAACAAAGGGCGTTGCAGACACCGGACAGCTGGCTGAGCAGTACTGAACCTGTTCTTGTTCTGCAACGATCAAAGTATGCGCGGGCAGGTCTCTGGCAACTTTAGCGCCGGAGACCTGCCTGCGTACCCTGTGTTCTAAGGATGAAAAGCATTATTTAAAATAATTGAGGTAATCACCCCGGTCGCGACCGCCACCAGCACATAATTACCATCAATATAGGACCAGCGGTGACCATGGGGTGGTTCCGGTAACCCGCGCCGTTGCCAGTCATCTACACGGTAGTCTGGCCCGCGGAAATCATGGGGAACATAGCCTCCCCGCTCAAAATGATGTCCCTGCCAGGCAAAAGAGTCTCTTTCATCAGGGCCTGGTCCATGCCGGTGTGGTCCGCCATGAGGGCCCGCTGGCCCGTAGTCACCGCCTCTCCATCCGCGGCCATCATGATCATGATATCCGTCGCCGGGTGGTCCGCGGTGATCATAGTCATCCGCACTGGCAGATACAGAAGATATTGCCGCAAAAAGTAGCAGTGCTGAGGTCACTAAGACCTTCCGTGATTTAGCCATCTTTTCCTCCGGAAATTGATATTGCCTGTGCTCATCCGTCAGTGCGACAAAGCACCATTGAGAATGATTGAAGTAATTATTCCGGTCGCTGCGGCCATCAATACATAATTACCGTTGATATTGGCCCAGTAATGACCCTGTGGCGGCTGATTTAATCCGCGGGCACGCCAGTCATTCACACGGTATTGCGGTCCGCGGTAATTTTGCGGCATCTCATGGCCTCTGCGGAAATCGTTACCATGAAAAGCAAAACGCTCAGCCTGCCGGTGACGGGGCGATCCGCCGCCGTGTTCCCCTGCCTGCTGAGACCGGTACTGACCATTATCCGGACGCTGTCCCGGCCCGTTCCCCTGCTGTTGTCTGTTATCCGGACGCTGTTGAGACATATTGCCCTGATGCTGTGGCCCGTTCTCCTGCTGTCGGGGGACAAACTGACCTCCCTGCTGATCGCCGGGAGCTGCCATTGCGGATGAAATCATAACCCCATCGGTGAGCAGTACTGTGGTTAATAAAGCAATAGTGATACGTTTCATTGTTATGTTCCTCACAGGAAATATGCCGGTAATTATGCTGAAGCCCTGTGAGCATGTTATGGGGATTATTCCTGGTTTAATTTTCAGGAGTGTGAACAGGCATTACATCGATGAGTTTTCTTAACGTAATCTTTACTCTGCCGCCATTAACTGACCAGCCACAGACGACAGCGTAAGAATAAAACAACATCGTAAGAAGAAGTGGTGAATAACCGGGGATAGTAATTTCTGCCAGAAATCGCCGGCAGCCCTCTCCCTGCCCCTGAGGACAGGGAGAGCTGTGCAGATTATTTACGCAATGTATCCTCTCCCCAGGCAACCCATTTATAGGTTGTCAGGGCTTCCAGGCCCATCGGGCCACGGGCATGGAGTTTCTGGGTACTTACCGCCACTTCGGCCCCCAGACCAAACTGACCTCCGTCAGTAAACCTTGTACTGGCATTGACATATACCGCTGAAGAATCGACCTTATTGACAAACTGATTGGCATTTTTCAGGCTGCGGCTGAGAATACCGTCTGAATGCTGGGTCCCGTGCTCACGGATATGGCTGACGGCCTGGTCGAGTGAAGAAACCTGTTTGACATTCAGATCCAGGGACAACCATTCATCATCATATTCTGCAGCTCTGACCCGCTGTACGTCCGGCTGAAACTTGCGGATTTCCGGCAAAATATTTTCGTCAGCATGCAGAGTGATCTGCTCAGCAGCCATACGCTGGCAGAAACGCGGTAAAAATTCGGTAACAATATCCTGGTGGATAAGCAGGGTTTCCAGTGAGTTACAGGCACTTGGTCGCTGTTTTTTAGCATTAACAATAATCTCCAGCGCTGCGTCAGTCTCCATTGTTTCATCAACATACAGATGACAAACCCCGATGCCGCCGGTGATCACCGGGATCGTCGACTGTTCACGACAGAGTTTATGTAACCCGGCACCGCCCCGCGGGATCAGCATATCAATATAACGATCCATCTTCAGCATTTCGCTGACCAACTGACGATCCGGATTCTCGATCGCCTGGATAGCAGCTTCAGGGATATCATGGGCCGCCAGTGCTTTCTGAATCACTTTTACGGTCATGGCATTGGTCCGGAAGGTTTCTTTTCCTCCGCGTAAAATAACCGCATTCCCCGTTTTCAGACACAGAGAAGCAACGTCTACCGTTACATTCGGCCGGGCCTCATAAATTACTCCGATCACCCCTAAAGGTACCCGCCGGCGCTCAATGCGCAGACCACTGTCCAGTAAACCACCATCGATTAACTGACCCACCGGATCCTTCAAATGACATACCTGGCGGACATCATCAGCAATCCCTTTTAGCCGTTCAGAGGTAAGGGTCAGACGATCCAGTAAGGCTTCCCCCATACCATTTTCTCTTGCCCGCGCAACATCTTCGCCATTCGCCGCCAAAATAGCAGAAGACTCATGTTCCAGCATACTGGCTATTGTCAGCAGTACCTGATTTTTTTGTTCTGTTGTTAAAACAGATAGCTGATAAGAGGCTGCCCGCGCGGCTTTACCCATAGTTTCCAGCATAACAACTCCTTAACTGACAATCATATCGTCGCGGTGAACCGCAACCGGACCGTATTCATACCCCAGTATTTCACTGATTTGCTGACTATGATGACCAGCAATCATCCGCAACGCATCACTGTTATAGCGTGAAACACCGTGAGCGATATCCCGCCCCTGCAGGCTGCGGATAGAAATAACTTCCCCCCGGGAAAAATCGCCCTGAATCTGGCAAATACCTTTGGGCAACAGTGAACTGCCGCGCTCCAGTAATGCATTCAGTGCACCGTCATCAATGGTAATAGTACCTGCAGGAGGTGCGCCGAAGATCCAGTGCTTACGGTTTTCAAGCCGGTTTTTCTGAGCGTGGAACAGGGTACCGGCAGGCTGACCGTTAAGAATATTGTTGATTAATACCGGCTGGCTGCCACTGGCAATAATCACATCAATCCCGGCGCGACAGGCTACATCAGCCGCCTGCAGCTTGGTTGCCATTCCTCCGGTCCCCAGGCCGGAAACACTTCCGCCGGCGATCATTCTTAATTCATCATCAATAACATGCACATCGCTAATCAGCTGTGCCTCAGGGTTATTTCTTGGATCAGCGGTGAACAATCCCTGCTGGTCTGTCAGCAACAGTAATTTATCTGCGCCGGAGAGTATGGCCGCCAGCGCCGATAAATTATCATTATCACCGACTTTAATTTCTGCCGTTGCAACGGCATCATTTTCGTTGATCACCGGAATAATGCGGTTATCCAGTAATGCATGCAGCATATCTCTGGCATTCAGGAAACGCTCCCGGTCTTCCATATCGGCACGGGTAAGCAGCATCTGACCGACATGTAAGCCGTAAATAGCAAATAACTGTTCCCATACCTGAATCAGCTGACTCTGTCCGACGGAAGCCAGCAGCTGTTTAGAGGCGATAGTAGGGGGCAGTTCGGGGTAATCCAGATGCTCACGTCCTGCCGCAATAGCGCCGGACGTCACAATCACTATCCGGTGTCCGGCATCAATAGCCTGCGCGCATTGCCGTACCAGCTCCAAGATATGTGCACGATCTAACCGGCGTGAACCGCCGGTTAGTACACTGGTCCCCAACTTGACCACCAGGGTCTGACTGCCACTCATAAGTCCTGCCACCTAACCAATAAACAAACCTTCCTTTTAGCAGGTGTCGCACAGGAATCCAACCTTTTATCCATAGGGATCAGCAGATAAAAAATTTTCCTGCCCGCCACAGGGGGGATTTTTATTTTTTTTACCAAAAATACCGGTGTGTCATAAATCTTTAATGGTTGTTAAGTAAAAAGTTGCTGCGCTTTCAGAATTTTTCGATAACAAACATTTAAATAACCGGGATACCACCTTATGAAAAAGACCACTGTGGCACTTTTATTATGCAGCCTGACCTCTGCTGCTCATGCTGCTCAGGTATATAATAAAGACGGCAATACCCTCGATTTTTACGGTAAAGTAAAAGCCGAGCACTACATGAGCGATAATAAAAAAGCTAACGGCGATACTTCATACGCCCGTATCGGCTTTAAAGGTGTCACCCGAATCAATGACCAGTTGTCCGGCTACGGCCAGTGGGAATATCAGTATAACCTGAATAACTCTGAAGGCTCCGATGCCAACTCCGGTAATAAAACCCGCCTTGGCTTTGCCGGTTTGCGTAATCCGACCTTAGGTTCTATCGACTACGGCCGTAACTACGGTGTTCTGTATGACGTTGAAGCCTGGACCGATATGTTCCCTGAGTTTGGCGGAGACGGTACTGCGCGCGCAGATAACTTTATGACCCAGCGTGCAACAGGCTTACTGACCTGGCGTAACAATGATTTCTTCGGCCTGGTTGATGGTTTACGTTTTGCCGTACAGTATCAGGGCAAAAATGATGATAACACCACTAATGCCCGTACAGATATTACCCGTCAGAACGGCGACGGTTTTGGTGCGTCTTTAGGTTATACCCTGGGTGACAGCGGTGTCAGCCTGATGAGTGCCATTACCAGTTCTAACCGTACCAAAAGCCAGCAGGCTGCAACCTATGGTCACGGTGATAAGGCTAACTCTTGGGGCGCAGGCATAAAATATGATGCGAACCAGATTTACCTGGCCGCTATCTTTACCCAGACAACCAATATGACGCCTATCAGTGGTACTAACCGTATTACCGGAACCTCTGTGACCGGCGCAGCCAATAAAGCGCAGGACGTCGAATTGGTGGCACAGTATCAGTTTGACAATGGTCTGCGTCCGTCACTGGGCTATGTACAGACGAAAGGCAAAGATATTGAAAATGGTATTGGCGATGCTGACCTGGTGAAATATATCGATGTCGGCGCTACATATTACTTCAACAAAAATATGTCTACTTTCGTTGACTACAAAATTAACCAGCTGAAAAATGATAACCGTCTGTCACTGAATACCGATAACGTTGTTGCCGTCGGTCTGACCTATCAGTTCTGATATTAATCAGCCAGTTTCTCGGGGGCAGATAATTATCTGCCCCCGAGAGTTATTCGCTTTTCGCCACCAGAGACTCAGCCCCGGCAGCCGGCGTTAATACAACATCCATTTTCTGTAATAACGCATCCAGCCGCGGAAAAAACTTTTGCAATGTCTGTTCAACACTCTGTTGATCTTCCCCGGCCTTAATATCCCGGACTTGCCAGTTGCCTTCTTTATCAAACAATCCGTAATGGTAGTGGTAAGTAAAATGATTTTCTTCTGCTTCCAGTGTCAGCCACCAGCCGAGAAATTCGCGTTTTTCCGGCGCCGGTTTAACGTTGACACAGACGGCCAGACAATCGAAAAAGAAACTCTTATCTCCGCATTTATCTTCTCTGAGATAAGGGCCAAGCTCATTAAAACGTCGTAAAAGACGCCCTCTCAGTTGTCCGCCAGGTAAGGCCATCACGTCATCTCCATTATGTGTTTGGTCAGTTTTTAATAAGCCTGTCAATAATATCAGCGCTTACGTTTAATTACTGCTCAACTGCTGAGCCATCCAGTCACTGATCTGAACCATCCCGTTTTCAAAAGAGGCCATCACCGGAGAATCTGCAATACAGAGTAATTTACCCTGCGCCGATGAATTACAGATCAGGGAGGAATCTTCCACCGGGCTGTAAATATCATTTTTCCAGTAGGCTGATAATACAGGCACCGGAGTCCTTCGGCCGAGTAATCCCTGAACTTTCAGAGAATAAGCATTCATTTCTGCCGCCAGAGTCGTATCACTGCGGGTGGTTTTTCCCAGCCTGCTGGCCAGAATATCCAGAAACATATCTGGCACAGCCTGTTGCAGTGCTTCGTCGGTCAGCAGACTATGGACGATCGGCGCCTGACAGGCAACAGCGCGTATACGCGGAATTTCAAGATAGGCCAGCCGGACCGCGACATTCGCCCCGAAGCGTTGTCCCCAGACGCCGACCCGGTGATGATCAATCCACGGAATATCAGCCAGTTGTCGTAATACCTGCTGATGCAGCATACTGGTATCCTGAGTTAATCGCCAGCGGGAACTGTACCCCACCGAGGGCATATCGATGGTTAACATAGCCATCCCCCGGGGAGCAAGGTAGTCGTGAAACAGGCGGAAGTGATCGAGTTGCAGGGTATCCAGACCACCACATAACATTACCGTCGGATAAGGGGGCTTTACCTGCTCCGGCATATGCAGGAAGGCGTTAATCGTCTTACCATCGTCCAGTCTGAAACTGAGTGCTTTCAGCTCTCCGGATAAGAAGCGGGTGGCCTGTTCATAGGCACGGTATCCGAGTAACTGGGCCTGATCCGCCAATTCATCACCACTCAGATGTGGATAGGCACCGACACTGAATAAATTAGCCGCATGCAGCCAATACTGACCGGCGAGAGCGCTGTCCTGTTGCTGCTGCGCCAGTTGCTGCCAGTGTGCCGCCTGCACAGACCATTCATAAATCCAGTTACCGTTACGGTATCCCTTTATCGTGTCCAGCTGTTGCTCATTAGTTCTGGCCAGCGGGCTGGCGGCAATTCGTGATAAGACTTCATTGATTTCGACCAGAGGTAATCCACGCCAGTGCCAGACCAGTGGCATGAGCGTCCGATACCAGCACCGGGGCGATCTGGCGGCCATAGAAGAAGAGGCCCCTGCCGTGCTGCACTGAAGATGGCGTACTAACGATGAGGTTTCAGGGTGTTCAAATCTGGGTTTAAATAATTCTTCACTAAGATTCTTTTCCTGCATGATCACAACTCCGCTACCGGATGATGATTAAGCAGTGTACCTGAGGGAAGACGCGGAGGCGATGGCAGGAAATAAAAAGTAGCATCCTGAATTTTCAGAATGCTACAACAGAAACAGTTAATCTTTTACGATAGGTTCCACATAAGACACACCCATATCCCAGGGTTGTTCAATCCAGGTGTTCTGTGGAATATCGATCACATAATCATCGACTAACGGGCGCCCTGCCGGTTTCGCGAAAATAGTGACAAAATGCGCTTTCGGATACATATCACGGATAGCTTTAGCGGTGCCACCGGTATCCACCAGATCATCAATCACGATAAACCCTTCGCCGTCACCTTCAGCACGTTTAACTACTTTCATCTCACGCTGATGGTCATGATCGTAACTGGAGATACAGACCGTATCTACGTGGCGGATCCCTAATTCGCGGGCCAGCAGTGCCGCAGGAACCAGACCACCACGGCTGACAGCAATAATACCTGTCCACTGTTCAACTGGCAGCAGACGACGGGCGAGGTTACGGGCATGGATTTGTAACATATCCCAGGTAACTACGTATTTTTCGCTCATTTAAAGGAGTCCCCGGCCAATACAGATGACCTGAATTAAGTGCAATAAAAAAGTTTGCGCGGGATTATAAGGATATGCCGCACTAAAAACCAGCATCCGCTGCCGTCAGGGGCTTTTTTTCCCCGACAACACCCCCGCCAGCCGCTAATCAATGGTATTCTCAGGAAATACTGACAGAGAGTCGTTTACTTCCTCTGTCCCCCTATTGATACTGCCGGGTCACGCTGATCCGGAATGTTACAGGAGAGTTATTGTGTCTGAACTTTCTCAACTTTCTCCACAGCCTTTGTGGGATATTTTTGCAACCATCTGTTCAATCCCCCACCCTTCTTACCATGAAGAAGCGCTGGCAACACATATTGTGGCTGTGGCCAGACAGCAGGGTTTATGGTGTGAACGTGATCAGGCAGGCAATATCCTGATCCGTAAACCGGCAACCCCCGGCATGGAGAATCGTACGCCGGTAGCATTGCAGGCACATCTGGATATGGTGCCGCAAAAAAATAACGACACGGTGCATGATTTTACCACTGACCCTATCCGCCCTTATATCGATGGTGAATGGCTGAAAGCCCGCGGGACAACGCTCGGTGCGGATAATGGTATTGGTATGGCCTCTGCACTGGCCGTTCTGGCCGATGACAGCGTCGAACATGGCCCTCTGGAAGTACTGCTGACCATGACCGAAGAAGCCGGCATGGAAGGTGCTTTCGGTTTACAGCCCGGCTGGTTACAGGCCGATATTCTGATCAATACGGATTCAGAAGAAGAAGGCGAAATCTATATGGGATGCGCCGGCGGTATTGATTGTGTCACCGAACTTCCGCTACAGCGTGAACCGATTGCTGCAGATGCTGAACAGGTCAGACTGACCTTAAAAGGCCTGCGAGGCGGACATTCCGGGGCCAATATCCATATGGGGCTGGGGAATGCTAATAAATTACTGGCCCGTTTACTGGTCAGCCTGAGCAAAACGATCAGTCTGCAATTAACCGGTTTTTCCGGCGGTACACTGCGTAATGCTATACCGCGAGAAGCCTTTGCAACTCTGGCATTCCATCCCCGCGACCGTGCTGCGTTTGAACAGGCAATCAGTGAATATCAGCAGTTACTGAAAACTGAAGCCGGCCCTAAAGATCAGAATGTGGTACTGCTGACAGAAGCCGATGACAGTACTCAGCAGGCTCTGACTTCCGCCAGCCGCGATAGCTTCCTGAATTTACTCAATGCGACGCCGAATGGCGTGGTGCGCTTTTCCGATGTTGCGCCAGGTGTGGTGGAAACGTCCCTGAATGTCGGCATCGTTACCCTGAGCGATGATAAAGCAGAAATATTCAGTCTGATCCGTTCATTAATTGATAGTGGTAAAGATTACGTCGTGGATACTCTGAGCTCCCTGGGTGAACTGGCCGGGGCAACGACTATCGCGTCAGGCAGCTACCCGGGCTGGGAGCCGGATGAGAAATCACCAATAATGGCTAAAACACGGGAAATCTATCAGTCGCTGTTTGGCAAAATGCCGGATATTCAGGTTATCCATGCCGGTCTGGAATGCGGCCTATTTAAAAAACCTTATCCTCATTTAGATATGGTGTCTATCGGCCCGACAATTACCGGTCCTCATTCACCGGATGAACAGGTGCATATCGGCAGTGTCGGCTTATACTGGCAGCTACTGACCGGGCTGTTAAAAGCAATACCGGTAAAATAACCCCCCGTCCGGATCACTGAAACAACACATCAAGCCAGAGTTCGCTCTGGCTTTTTATCCGCCGGACATTTTTGCCTCCCCCCGCATATCCCTTGCTGCACCGCGTTCTGAATAAACCCGTTTTCTGTCATCAGTCAGCGAATTAACAATAAATACTTATCCCACCATCATAAACCGATGATTACGCCACTCAGTTAATAGAAGCTGAATTATTACACCAGAATAATAACTGACTGCAGATGATATCGCTTTTATTTGCGGACTTCTGGATGGCTAAACGTCTTTATGGTAGTTTATGCCTCCTGTCAGCCCTCATCAGAGGACGCAGAAACCGGTTACCGATCATCTCCGTAACTATGACTAACCAGGTAGCGAATTAATTATGGCTGAGACTCACCGCCTCGAGATGCGCAATATCTCGATCAATTTTGCCGGGTTCAGCGCGCTGGATAAAGTTGATTTTATTCTTGAAGGTCACTCTGTTCATGCCCTTACCGGGGCTAACGGGGCCGGAAAATCAACCCTGATGGCCGTATTATCCGGTGCTCATCATCATTATCAGGGCGAAATATTACTGGATGGCAAACCACTGTCTATTCGTACCCCGCTACAGGCAAAACAAGCCGGTATTCACCTGGTGCAGCAGGAAGTCGATAATGGCCTGATCCCCGCCCTCAGTGTGGCCGAAAATATTATGCTCGATAATCTGGCCGGTGGCGGGCAGTTTTATCACTGGGGTGAAATTTATCGCCGCGCGGGTGCCCTGTTAACGCAGCTGAATGTCACCCTCGATCTCCGTCAGCCGGTCGAACGTTGCTCTCTGGCAGAAAAACAGCAGATTCTGCTAGCCCGCGCATTGTCTCATGAATGCCGGTTTTTAATTCTTGATGAGCCGACAGCGCCTCTGGATCAGCACGAAAGTGAACAGCTGTTTAAGGTGGTTCGTCATCTGCAACAGCAGGGGATCGGGATTGCCTTTATCTCTCACCGTATCCACGAATTAAAGACTGTCTGTGATCAGCTGACAGTACTGCGTGACGGCAGATTAATCGAAACTACGGCCATGAATGCCCTGAGCGGCGAGCAGATCGTCGAAAAAATGATTGGTCATACACTGACTGACTTATACCCTCCCCGTCGTCCGCCACATTCCGCCGACGAACTGCTGAGTGTCGAGGGTCTGCATGACCATAAACTGTTGCGGGAGATTAATCTCACCCTGCGTAAAGGCGAGATTCTCGGTATTGCCGGCCTGGCAGGCGCGGGAAAAACGGAGCTTTGTAAAGCCTTATTCGGTGCCAGCAAAAGCCGGTTAACTCGCGGACGCCTGCTGGGTAATGACTGGTCCCCCCGCTCGCCGTCACATTCCGTGGCGGCAGGTATCGCCCTTGTTCCGGAAGAACGGCGCAAAGAGGGCATTTTTATTGATGAATCCGTGGCGATGAATCTGTCAGTCAGCGCCGATAATCGTTTTTCTTCACAGGGATTTTTCAACGTCCGTCAGTCTGTGCAATGGGCGCAGGAGATTATCCGTAAACTGTCGGTAAAAAGCCGCGGACCACACCAGACTCTGCGACGCTTATCCGGCGGTAACCAGCAAAAGGTGGCTATCGGTAAATGGCTGGCCACCCGCTCAGATATCCTGATTTTCGACGAACCGACCAAAGGTGTCGATGTTAAAGCAAAGTCCGATCTTTTCCTGTTAATCGATCAGCTCGCCAGAGAAGGTAAAGGCATTATCTATGCTTCCGGCGAATTTGCGGAGCTGACCGGACTCTGTGATCGTATTTGTGTCCTCTGGGACGGGCGGATCGTCGCCGAACTGGAGGGAAAACATGCCACTGAAGAAACTCTTTTGCTTTATTCAACCGGAGGAACCCCTGCGTGAGCAGCAACCCTGAATCTACCCCGTTATCCCCTGTATGGCATCACCGGTTGTTTGATTTCCTGTATAAATGGGGCATGTTACTGACTGTCGCTATTCTGTTGATCGGTTTTGGTCTGACCGCTGACGGTTTTCTGGCACCGGACAATTTACTCAATATTCTGAGATCGATTGCCATTGTGACGGTTATTGCCATGGCCGTTGCTATTTCGCTGACCGTCGGTGGCTTTGACCTGTCGGTAGGCTCCACCGCCTCGCTGGCAAATGCGCTGGTGATTTCGATGTTCGTCTGGCACGGCTACGGCATGACCGCGGCCATTCTGATCACCCTTTCCCTGTGTTTACTGGTCGGCCTGTTTAACAGTTTTTTAATCGTTATTCTGCGGATTCCGGATATGCTGGCCACGCTTGCCACCCTGTTCGTGGTACAGGGTGTGGCGATGACCTACAGCTACGGGGGATCCATCACCCAGAATATGGTTATGCCTGACGGTGATATGGCGGAAGGTGTTATTCCGGCAGGTTTCAGCTGGCTGGGAGAGATCCCCGGCATTGTCATCATTATGCTGGTGGTGACGGTGGTCACTCAGATCGGACTTTCCCTGACCAAACATGGACGCCGGATGTATGCGTTAGGCGGAAATCCTGAGGCGGCCCGTCTTTCGGGGATTAAAACCACCCGCTACCGGGTCATCGCTTATTTGCTGGCATCACTGCTGGCCGGGCTGGGTGGCATATTATTAGCCTCACGTATCGGTTCATCTCAGGTCAGCGCGGGCAGTGGTTATCTGATGGATGCTGTTGCCGCGGCATGGATCGGGTTGTCCCTGGCAGGCTCAGGGAAACCCAATGCGCTGGGCACACTGATTGGGGCCATTATTCTCGGGGTACTGCAAAACGGACTGGTCATGCTGTCGGTCCCCTATTATGCAATGGATATCATTAAGGGGCTGGTACTGGCGCTGGCGCTGGCGCTGACCTATTTCCGCGGACGACAGGCATAATACTGCCTGCCGGCCCACAGGGTATCCGCTCAGTGGGCCGGCTTATAATCCCAGCGGCAGCTGCTGTTCTGAGCAGGGGTCTGGCAGGGTGATATGTAATCCCACCAGTCTGACGCCCCGGCCAGCCCGTCGCTCATTCCAGCTTTCCCGAGCAATGGTCAGCAGATCCTGCTTATTCAGTACCGGCCAGATATGCTCACGGGTCGTTTGCTGAAAATCGGAAAACTTAAATTTCACCCCCTGCCGTGAAATCCGTAAATCAGGGCGTACTTTTTCCAGCCGCCGCTCCAGTTCCGGATACAACTGTTCCATAACCGCAGCACATTGTTCCCACTGATCAATATCCTTTTCCAGAGTCGTTTCTACCCCTACAGATTTGCGCTGGCGGTCGGCAATAATTTTGCGTTCATCAATACCATGACTACGTTCCCACAGAATATGCCCGAACTTCCCGAAACGCTTCAGTAACAGCGACAGATCCGCCTGCCGTACATCCGCACAGGTTTGCAGCCCCATACCGGCCAGTTTTGCGGCTGATACTTTTCCCACCCCGGGGATTTTCTCCAGCGGTAAGCGGCAAATAAAGTCGTCCATAACCGCAGGGGTGATCACATACTGCCCATCCGGCTTATTTAAATCTGAGGCAATTTTGGCAAGGAATTTCACCGGGGCAATACCTGCGGAAGCCGTCAGTTGCAATTCCTGCCATATAGCCTGACGAATCTCCTGAGCTATCAGTGTTGCGGACCCGCGGGCATGTAAGCAGTTACTGACATCCAGATAGGCTTCATCCAGGGAAAGCGGTTCAATCAGCGGGGTATAACGCAGAAAAATCTGGCGGATATGCTCTGACACCTGCTTATACACCGCAAAGCGTCCGGGCAGCAGAGTGAGCTGCGGACAAAGCCTGAAGGCCGTGGCTGTCGGCATCGCGCTTCTCACACCATATTTTCTCGCCGGATAGTTGGCTGTACTGATAACCCCCCGTCGTTCCCGGCTGCCGCCTATCGCCAGCGGCACCTCACGCCACTCAGGATTATCACGCATTTCGACGGCTGCATAAAAACAGTCCATATCAACATGAATGATCTTACGCATTCGCCGCAGCCCTCTGAAAATCAACCAATGTACTGTATAAATATTCAGTGTAAAAATCAACCACTGACCATCAGCGCGATGGTTTGGTGGTTAAACATTTATCCCTTCGCCCGCTGCAGCTACTGACATAAATTTATCCATCTGCTGCTTGCTAAAACTGAGAACAATGCTAATGTGGCGCTTATCCGGCCTGAAGCCGGGTGACTCTGCCCACACGGCGAAAAGAAAAATAGCTCTCTATATCTCCCACTCTTTGTTCAAGGTAGCAGTAGCATGCGTAAAATCGCACTCCTTCTTGCGATGTTTTTAATCCCGGCCTGTTGCCTGGCAATAAGCGAAAATCCGGTAACCCCGCAGCTGCCCGTCAGCAAACAATTAAAACAACAATTACTGGGTACTCAGGTATTTATTCAGATATTTAAAGAAGAACGTACTCTGGATTTATACGGTAAGATTGGTAATGAATATCGGCTGCTGGATAGCTTCCGTATCTGTGACTTTTCCGGCGGACTGGGACCCAAACGGACAGAAGGTGATTTTAAAAGTCCTGAAGGGTTTTATTCAGTACATTTTAATCAGTTAAAACCCGACAGCCATTTCTACCGTGCGATTAATCTCGGTTTCCCGAATCAGTTTGACCGTGAGAATGGCTACAGCGGCAATTACCTGATGATCCATGGAAACTGCGTATCGATCGGCTGCTATGCAATGACTAATGCCTATATGGATCAGATTTATACCTACGTAAATGCGGCTCTGCGCAATGGCCAGTCAGAAGTCGAAGTGAATATTTTTCCGTTCCGTATGACAGAAAACAATATGCAGCGCCATCGTGACTCGGCGTATATCAGTTTCTGGAAACAGCTCAAACCCGGTTATGACTATTTCCTGAAATATAAACGACCGCCGACAATGACGGTCAGTAACGGGCAGTATGTACTCAGCCAGACACCGTTCAGCGCGCCCCCTGAGGCCGCTTCAAAACATTTCCTGGCGCTCACCCAGACAAAATAACTGCCATTCGCCTGGTGCAATTCTGTGCCAGGTTTCATTACCTGTCAGCGGCTGTGTCGCGACTACACTGACCACATCCCGCGGGGTGGTTTGCTGCTGAAAATCAATTTCAACATCCTGATCAATCAGGGTCGCCTTGCCAAAAGGTGCCCGGCGGGTGATCCAATGCAGGTGGGTGGAACAATAGGCCATCAGATAACGTCCGTCCGAGAGCAACATATTAAACACCCCCATTTCCCGTAATTCGTCAGCCAGACTGGCAATATAATCAAAGACAACCGGCCAGTCATCGGGAGTATCGGGAAAGCGCCCCGCCAGTTTATGCAGTATCCAGCAAAATGCTTTCTCACTGTCCGTTTCGCCCACCGGCCGAAAATGGCCACTGTCCAGTTCCTGATAACCGGTTAACTGGCCATTATGTGCATAAGTCCAGTGTCTGCCCCATAACTCACGGGTAAAAGGGTGGGTATTTTCCAGCGAGACATTTCCCCGGTTTGCCTGGCGAATATGGGCAACGACGGAATGTGATTTAATCGGATAATCGCGAACCAGGCAGGCTATCGGCGAATGAATACTCGGCAACGGATCTTTAAATGTCCGGCAGCCCTTCCCTTCATAGAAAGTAATTCCCCAGCCGTCTTTATGCGGCCCGGTACCGCCGCCGCGCTGTACCAGCCCGGTAAAACTGAAACAGATATCCGTCGGTACATTAGCGCTCATCCCGAGCAATTCACACATCAGTTAAACCTCTTACATTCAGGCAGTCAGGTATTTTATTTTGGTCTCTGAATAAAAGGAATAACACGCGGGCCACACTCTGGCAAGTCGTCACAAACTGTCAGCCTGCGTATTTTTAGTGAGGGCGCGAGCCTGATTATTTTGCCATCTCTTTTTCGATCAGCAGAATCAAAATATGGATAACTTTAATATGAATTTCCTGAATACGATCAGCAAAACCAAAATGCGGGACGCGAATTTCAATATCCGCACTGCCAGCCATTTTACCGCCGTCTTTCCCGGTCAGGGTAATCACTTTCATACCACGCGCACGCGCAGCGTCAATGGCTTTAATAATGTTCGCTGAGTTGCCGGATGTCGAAATACCTAACAACACATCACCTTCACGGCCGACTGCGTCGGTATAACGGGAGAAAACATGATCATAACCAAAGTCATTGCTGACACAGGATATATGACTGACATCCGAAATCGCAATTGCCGGGTAGCCACGACGGTTTTCACGGTAACGGCCGGTCAGTTCTTCAGCAAAATGCATCGCGTCACAATGAGAACCGCCATTTCCGCAAGAAAGTACTTTCCCGCCGGATTTAAAGCTGTCGGCCAGCAAAATAGCAGCCTGCTGAATTGCCTGAATATTGTTTTCATCTTTCAGGAAGTTGTTAAGCGTTTCTGCGGCTTCATTCAGTTCTGAACGAATAATATCCTGGTACATAGGGAATGTCCTTCATCGGAAAATTAACGCCGCCAGTGTAGCCCAACTACCGGACAGTGCAAGCCTGTGCAGGGGGATTCCTGCACAGATTGTTATCCCTGTCGTGATCCACAGAGAATCCGGCAGAAGATATTCTCTGGTGAATAAAGGATCTGTATCAGGCAGTCTGACGAATACGCGCCACTAATGCTTCGGCATTATGAATATGATCGGCGGCCAGAATCAGTGTTTGTCCCAAAGTAATCCCATGGCGCAGACAATCCGTCCGCATCATTTCATCAGTAATATTATTGATATCAGCCACATGAGACATACCGACGGTACGGCGTATCAATTCGGTTCCGCAAAAACCAATCGCATCACACCATACTTTTTGCAGAAATGCTTCCGCGTATCCGGCTACGGATAATGCCGGATCACTGGTTTGCTGCCGGCTGCGGGCTAAAAATTCTTCAGAAAAGGTCTGCCACAAGGTAATCACATCTGACAGACGCTGCTCACGGGCTTCCGCTGCTTCCCGCGGCGGCAGTAGCCCCGGTAGCCCGCAATAATTCAGCAGCAGGTTACCTAATGCGGTACCAATATCAAAGCCCATCGGGCCATAGTAACCAAACTCAGCATCAATCGCTTTTAATCCGTCATCAGAAATAAATACAGACCCGGTATGAATATCACCGTGCAGTAATGCTTCACTGTGGGTCAGGAAGGTATATTTCAGAGCCGCAACCCTGACCCGTAACTCTGTATCTTCGCGTAATGAAGCGACCAGCGGTTCCAGAGCGACCGGGTAGTTATTACGCGGATGCTTAATATAGGGATCGTTAAAAAACAGGTCTTCGGTAATTTCACACATTTCAGGATTAATAAATTGCGCCACCTGTGCTTTCTTTTTATGGGCATGCAGTGCGAAATCAGAAGAGGCAAACAGAACACTGGCCAGATAGTGCCCCAGCCGGGCAGCCGCCTGTGGACAGGCGCGGCCACTGACCAGCTCGCTGCGCCAGATACGGTAATCAGACAAATCTTCCATCACCATGACCGCCAGTCCGGCATCGTAGTGCGTCACTTTTACCGTATGTTCCGGGCAATACTGGTAGTGTTCAATCAGGGTTTCAGCTTCCAGTCTGGCACGATCCAGGGTCAGTGGCCAGGATTCACCCACGCAGCGCACATAGGGTAATGCCTGCTTCACAATCACACGGCTGATACCTTGCTGATCAAGGATTTTGAATACCAGATTCAGATTACCGTCTCCCACCTCCAGCGCATCCGCCAGTGTTTCCGGATGCTCCAGCCCGGAAAATTTTCTGGCATATTCCACGGCGTCTGTGGCGGTGAAGGTACGGTATTGCGACATTGCCTGTTCCTCTCTGACGGGTAGCTTATAATATTAAGACGTTCAGACGTCTACACATCTATAGCGCATATTGGCATACTATCTGCCAGTGAAGCAACACGGAAATGATATTGATGCAAACTCTGCAAACCACCAGCCTGAAGATTATTGATAACCAGTTATGGATCCTTGACCAGCAGGCGCTACCTCAGCAAAAGAACTGGTTAATTGCTGCCACCACCGAACAACTGGTGGACCACATCCATGCTTTACGCGTCAGAGGCGCTCCGCTTATTGGCCTGTCAGCGTCTCTGTTACTGGCCATTCAGGCCCGGCAGGGAATGTCGCGCCAGGCGCTGACAGAGTCACTGAAAACACTGCGAGCATCACGTCCGACTGCAGTCAACCTGATGAATAACCTGGACCGGATGCTGCAGGCCTTGTCTGCTGAAGACTATGTCACGGCAATGGTGACTGAAGCCTTACGTCTGACCGGGGAAGATCGCCAGTTGTGCGAGCATATTGCCGACGCCGGTACGCCGCAAATCCCTGCCGGCAGCCGGATACTGACACACTGTAATACGGGCGGACTGGCAACAGCAGGCATTGGAACGGCACTGGGGGTGATCTTAAGGGCCTGGCAACAGGGGAATGTCGCTCAGGTGTGGGTCGGTGAAACTCGCCCGTTACTACAGGGAGGGCGGCTGACGGCATGGGAGTTATCAGAAGCCGGTGTCCCTTGCCAGCTGATTACAGACAGCATGGCGGCCGCACTGATGGCCGAAGGAAAAGTCGATGCGGTGTGGGTCGGGGCCGACCGGATTGCCGCAAATGGTGACGTCGCCAATAAGATTGGTACTTACAGTCTGGCGGTACTGGCCCACTATCACCGGATTCCGTTCTATGTTGCCGCACCGCATACCACTCTGGACCGCCAGTGCCCTTCCGGCAGCCATATTCCGATTGAGCAACGTGCGGCCAGTGAAGTGACCGGGGTATCCGGCAGTTTCGGCACCGTCAGCTGGGCTCCGGAAAATATCCGAGTGCATAACCCGGCCTTTGATGTGACCCCGGCGGCCTTGATCAGCGGCTGGGTACTGGATACAGGTATGGTCACACCTCAGCAAGTGGCCGGGGGGATTTTCCGGCCGGCAGTGGCAGACTAATCCGCCAATAATTACTCCCGGCTACGCCAGCCGGGGATAATTGTCAGCAATGCTGTCACCGGTAAACCGGGCAATCCAGCCTTCCGGATTATCAAAAATACGGATAGCGGTGAAATCAGGTGCCGGCCCCATATCAAACCAGTGGGCTGTCCCCGCCGGGACCGAGATCAGATCATTCTTAACACACAGGATCTGGTATACATGACCGTCGAGGTGCAGACAAAATAACCCCGCCCCTTCCACAAAAAAACGCACCTCATCTTCTGCATGGGTATGCTCAGACAAAAACTTCGCCCGCAGGGTCTGCTTGTCAGGATGATCAGCCCGCATGCTGATGACATCCCAGCTCTGGTAGCCCTTTTCTGCCACCAGCTTCTCTATCTCATGCTGATAGGCATGCAGAACCGTTTCCGCTGCAGGGTTATCACCCAACTCCCTATCCGCAGCCCAGCGCTCAAAACGTATCTGTTTCTCCGCCAGCTTATCGCGGATTTGTGCCGCATCTTCGCTGTACCAGACCGGCTGGCTGGCATCACTGTCAGTAAAAATCGTCAACGCGCTCATCTCAGACCTTCTCCGGGTTAATTTGCTCAAAGCTGCTGACCTGAGGATGCACGCTGACACTGTCAGCCTCTCCCCGGATTAACTGCAGCGTATGCCAGCCCGCCTGCTTAGCCGCATCCAGTTCCTGATGAATATCGGATAAGAACAGTAACTGTTGCCCTTCCAGCCCGAGCTGGCTGGCTATCTGCTGATAAGAACCTGTCTCACGTTTTGCCCCTGTCCGGGTGTCAAAATACCCGCTAAATAATCCGGTAATATCACCTGCATCGCTGTAGCCGAATAATAATTTTTGTGCCGGCACCGAACCCGAAGAATAGACATATAACGCCAGCCCCTGTTGCTGCCAGCGTTTCAGAGCCGGCACAACGTCCGGATACAGATGACCGGTAAAACTGCCGTTCAGATAGCCTTCGCGCCAGATCATTCCCTGTAATGCTTTCAGGGCGGTTGATTTCCGGTCTTCATCCATAAACCGGTGTAATACGCTAATCAGTGATGCGGTATCTGCTTCCGGCTGACCACGTTCCGATTTCAGGTTATCAAGTGCCTGAACAACTTCCGGTTGTTCAATATTACGCAGGATCCAGCTGTCCAGATGCTGACGTGCATAAGGAAACAGCACCTGATGGACAAAACGAATGTCGCTGGTTGTCCCTTCAATATCCGTCACAATTGCTCGAATCATTTACCCTCCGCAGCATGGCTGCATATGGTCTGCTGAACAGACCGTCTTTTTCGGGCTCCGCCCGGGAAAATGGCATTTAGCCATCTAAGTGTCTTGATTGCCAAATATTAGCATCCTGTTTATAGTGGCTTCAATAAAGCGATGACAGACAAATGCTAATCACCGTTGACCCGGATAGCCGCAAATAAGGCAGAGTAATCATGACGCAGCAGACTTTAACCCCCGAAAGTAAACTCCCTGCACTGGGAACCACCATCTTCAGCCAGATGAGTGCTCTTGCACAACAACACAATGCGATCAACCTGTCTCAGGGATTCCCTGACTTTGACGGTCCGGAATATTTGCAACAACGTCTGGCCTGGCATGTCAGCCAGGGGGCGAATCAGTACGCCCCGATGACCGGCGTGCAGCCGTTACGCGAAGCGATTGCCGAAAAGACTCAGTGTTGTTACGGCTATACGCCGGATATCACGACAGATATCACCGTCACCTCCGGGGCGACAGAGGCCCTGTTTGCTTCAATAACCGCGCTGGTCAGACCCGGGGACGAGGTCATTTGCTTCGACCCAAGCTACGACAGTTATGCCCCTGCAGTCGAATTATGCGGGGGGATATTAAAACGAATTGCCCTGCAACCACCGGGATTCCGCCCAGACTGGCAGGCGTTTCATCAGTTACTCAGTGATAAAACCCGGTTAGTGATCCTGAATACGCCCCATAACCCTACGGCAACAGTCTGGCAGGAGAGTGACTTCCATAGCCTGTGGCAGGCTATTCAGTCACAGGAAATCTATGTCCTGAGTGATGAAGTCTACGAGCATATCTGTTTTGCCCCGGAAGGCCACAGCAGTCTGCTGCAACACCCTCAGTTGCGTGAACGCGGTATCGCCGTGTCGTCATTCGGCAAAACCTTCCATATGACAGGCTGGAAAGTGGGTTACTGTATCGCGCCTGCTGCCATTTCTGCCGAAATACGTAAAGTACACCAGTACCTGACCTTCGCTGTGAATACACCGGCACAGCTGGCGCTGGCAGATATGCTGCGTGAAACACCTGAGCATTATCTGGAATTACCGGCGTTTTATCAGAGCCGTCGTGATTTTCTGATCAATGCCTTAAAAGAGAGTCGCTTTAAAGTTCTGCCCTGTGAAGGCACCTACTTTTTACTGCTGGATTATAGCGCCATTTCCGGGCTGGATGATGTCAGCTTCTGTCAGTGGCTGACCAGTGAAGTCGGAGTTGCCGCTATCCCGTTATCAGTATTTTGTGCCGGAGAGTTTCCGCATAAACTGATCCGTCTGTGTTTTGCCAAACAGGAACCGACCCTTCAGGCCGCTGCGGAGCGCTTATGTCAGATTTAAAGGTCGTATTATTACAGCAGCCTCTGGTGTGGATGGATGGCGAAGCTAATTTCCGTCATTTTGAACAGGCACTGGCTGAGATAGCGACAGCCGACCTGATCCTGTTACCGGAAATGTTCACCACCGGCTTTGCAATGGAGGCCGCTGCCAGTTCACTTCCCGAGCCGGTGGTGATTCAGTGGTTACAATGCCAGGCTATCCGGTTTGATGCCATGATTGGCGGTAGCGTGGCATTACACACCGAAACCGGTGCAGTGAATCGTTTTCTGCTGGTCACTCCGCAGGGCGTGGTACACCGCTACGATAAACGCCATCTGTTCCGCATGGGAGATGAGCACCAGTATTATCAGGCTGGCCAGCAACGGGTAACCGTCGAGTGGCGGGGATGGCGTATTCTGCCGCAAATCTGTTATGACCTGCGTTTCCCGGTATTTTCCCGTAACCGTAATGACTATGATTTGGCCCTGTATGTCGCCAGCTGGCCGGCGCCACGCAGCCAGCACTGGCAGGCGTTATTACTGGCCAGAGCTATCGAGAATCAGGCCTATGTGATGGGATGTAATCGTGTCGGGGAAGATATCCACCGGCAGAGCTACAGCGGTGACAGCCGGATTATCAGCCCGACCGGCGAACTGCTGGCTGCCCCGCCGGCACATCAGCCGGCAGTGCTGCAACAGGTGCTCTCACTGGATGAACTGCGGGCCTTCCGCGACCGCTTTCCGGCCTGGCGCGATGCGGATAATTTTAGTCTCAGTGATCAATAATCCGCTTCTGGTCAGCTGCCACGATAGGTTGACCATGACCAGGGGGTAACCAGAAACGGCAGATGGTAATGGCTGCCGGCTTCCGGAATCAGGAAATCGATTTGTGCGGTCAGATACAGCGACTGGCGGCCAGTGACGGCAAAATAGTCACCGGTCTCCGCCGTCAGACGATAATGGCCCGGTGTGACTGGCTCTGAGGTAAGATTTTTTAGTCGCCCGTCACTGTCTGTTTTCCCCTGTCCGATCACCGACCACCCCTCCGGAGATTGCTGTTCGAGGGTGATACTGACATCCGTGGCCGGTTTACCCAGCGCAGTGTCCAGTATATGTGTCGTAATAGTGCTCATAACAGTATCTCCTGCAAACGCAATAACGTAATCTCTCGCAACTGCCGGAGACTTTCCTGCCGTTCTGCCACTTCATTATTGCCTAAGCGGCGCTGTAACTGGGTCAGGATCTCCTGCGGGCTGCGCCCTTTCGCCCGGATCAAAAAAATACGACCAAACCGCTGTTCATAAGCACGGTTCCCCGCCGTCATCAACTGTTTTATCTGGCTGCCGGCCGACAGTACCGCTGACTGCTCAGCCCGTGATGCAGTGTGATGGGACATACTGCCTGCCGCCGTTTCACCAATCCGCGGGTGAGCACTAAGCGCCAGACATAATTCAGACTCCCCCCAGCCTTCGGTTAACCGCCTGGCCGTCGCCATCGCCTGTTGCAGGGAAAGAAACGGCCTCGCCGCCACCAGTTGCTGCTGCCACCCGGCTATTGCAACACAGCCCTCAATCACTGATTTAGCTTCTGATGGCGAAAGCTGATTAAACTGTTCAATGTTCATCAGCAAACAACCTCCCCAATCACAATAACTTATCCCGGATAATGCCCGGCAGCCACCTGCATAATCGCCTGCAGGTAAGCACGGATAGCCAGCGCCACATCATCACTAGTGACAGATTCGTCCGGATGATGGCTAATCCCCCCCGCACAGCGTACAAACAGCATCGCCACCGGCCAGCATTCGGCAATCGCAATCGCATCATGCCCGGCACCGCTGGGCAGTAACACGGACTGTCCCTGTACTTCGGCCACCGCATCACTGAATGCATCCCGCAGGCGGGGATCGCAGGCAGTGGCCGGGATCCCATAGTATTCTTCGGCGGTAAACCGCAGACCCCGCCGTTCAGCAATACGCTGACCCTCTTCAAGTAAGCACGCCTGTAATGATGCCAGCGGGCCATCTTCAGGTCCGCGGATATCCAGAGATAACCGGGCTTCTCCGGCGATAACATTGACTGCGCCGGGCTCACAGGCAATGGTCCCGACGGTTGCCACCAGCGGTGCCCCCCGCTGCTGTGTACAATTCTCGACAAATACCATCCATTCGACCGCTGCTGCCAGAGCATCTTTGCGGTGGGTCATCGGTACCGTGCCCGCATGGCCGGCCTGACCAGTGAACTGGCAATTCAGACGCCGCGCACCATTAATCGCGGTGACAACGCCCAGAGCCAGCCCCGCCTGTTCCAGACAAGGCCCCTGTTCAATATGCAACTCAAGATAAGCGATAATCGCGTCCCGGTGACGGGCCGCAGTGGCAATCTTCGTGGCATCCAGTCCTGAGGCCTGCATAGCCTGTGCAACAGTCACTCCCTGGTGATCAGGGTGATCCACCCATGCCGCAGGCCAGCGACCGGTAATGCCTTTACTTCCCAGTAAAGTGATCCCAAACCTTGTCCCTTCTTCATCAGCGAAACCAATGACCTCGATCGCGACCGGTAAGCGAATTTGCTGTTCATTCAGCCAGCTGACCGTTTCTATTGCGCTCAGTACGCCCAGGGGGCCGTCATAACGACCGGCATTTCTTACACTGTCCAGATGCGATCCCAGTAAAATAGCCGGGGCATTGGCCGTCTGCCCTTCATAACGGCCACAAATATTCCCCACCGCATCCTGCCAGGTCTCCATTCCGGCTTGACGCATCCATTCAGCCACCTGCCGGTTAGCCCGAAAATGTTCGGCTGAAAGATATACCCGTGTTAACTGACCGTCATCCTCGCTGATAGCCGCCAAATCATCACTGCGGGCCATCACCCGTAATGCGGCCTGCCTGGCCTGAGAAGGATCTATCCGGTTATGCATGGTTGTCATCCGCCAGATAATGATCGAGGACAGTCTGTATGGCAGCTCCCCGCGGGGTGCTGAACCTGAGACTGTTCAGTACCGCTTCGAGGGCGGTCAGGGTCTGCAACACAGATTGTTTACGTGCATTATAGCCCATGGTTCCGATACGCCAGACTTTGCCATGTAACGGACCAAAGGATGTACCGATCTCGATCCCGAAATCATTCAGCATCCTAGCGCGTACTTGATCACCGTTGATCTGATCAGGGATCATCACACCCAGAACATTATTCATTTTATGTCTGATATCGCCGAATACCTGTAATCCCATGGCCTGAATACCTTTCAGCATGGCATCACCGTGCAGCCGGTGGCGGGCAATACCGGCTTCCAGCCCTTCCTGCAGAATGATTTGTGCACTTTCACGTGCACCAAACAAGGCACTGGTGGCTTCTGTATGGTGATTCAGACGTTCCGGCCCCCAGTAATCCATCACCATCCCCAGATCAAAATAATTGGAGTAGATCATCTCATCGTCACCTTCCGCATGATCGACAGTACGGATCCCCTGTTCGACACGTTTGCGCCGGCGGATCACGGCTTCCATTTCAGGACTGAGGGTGACCGGCGAGGTGCCGGAAGGACCTCCCAGGCATTTTTGCATCCCCGCAGAGACGGCATCCAGCCCCCATGCATCGACTTCCAGAGGATTTCCGCCCAGAGATGCGGTGGCATCCGTATAAAAAAGCACCCCGTATCTGCGGCAAATATCACCCAGTTCATGCAGCGGCTGCAGCATAGTGGTCGAGGTATCACCCTGCACTGTGAGTAATAACCGTGGTTTTATACGGCGAATAGCATCTTCGATTTGGTCTGCAGAAAATACCTCGCCCCACGGCACCTCTATCGTATGGACTTCGGCACGACAGCGATGGGCTATTTCACAGAGTAAATGGCCGAAGCGCCCAAAGACCGGCACCAGAACTTTATCGCCCGGCTTTATTGCCGACACCAGTATCGCTTCGATACCGGCACGTGAAGTTCCGTTAACCAACATGGTCCACTGATTTTTGGTACAAAACACCTGCCGGTACAGGGCCATCACTTCATTCATATAACCGGTCATTGCCGGGTCATACTGTCCCAATAACTGGCTGGACATCGCACGTAATACCCGCGGGTAAGCATTGATCGGACCAGGGCCCATCAGTAAACGTTGTGGCGGATTGATTTGTGAAAACGGGCTGAGATCCATAACGGGTTCCTTAACGATTGAGGTTACATATGCACCGACGAAATAAACTGTTTTAATTCTGCGGTTTCCGGATTAGCAAACAGGGTTTTACTGTCCCCCTGCTCCCGGACTTTCCCCTGATGCATAAACACCACACGGTTACCGACATTTCTGGCAAAATTCATTTCATGAGTCACCAGAATGAGTGTCATACCCTCCGCGGCTAATTGCTCCAGTACACGCAATATTTCACCGGCGCATATTTTCCTCTGGCTATCATTGAAACAAAAGATTCTTATAAATCCATGTTTGCAACTAATGTGCCAAAGTCTTTACTCAAAAAAACCGGTGACTGGCGGTTAATTATCGGTAATCCCTGCTGTACGCCCCTTTTTTCGCCCGGTGAAGACGCACAAAAACAATGCAATGCACCACAATGACGCCCCGTTATCGTCTTTCAAGCTCATCCAGTTGCTGATAGAGACCGGCTATCTTATGGATACGCTGTCTTCCGTCGGCCAGCATTTCATGAAGCAGCGCATTGGAAACTAAATTCACCAGACTCATTGCGGCACTGTAACTGTCAAATGCAGATACACTTTCCAGCGGAGCAACCAGCTGCCAGCGGGAAAGATCCTGTAATCCCGCGCCCCGTGGCTCAGTGATCAGTACCACCGGGACTGACTGGCGCTGTAGCTGTTCCAGCAACGGACGGATAATTGCCGGCCTGCGGCGAAAAGCCACCACAACGGCAACATCATGACTGCTTAAGTCGGCCAGCTCTTCAGATAACGTCTGGCCCGGTAAAGGCAGTAATACGACCTGGCTGCGTACCTGCATCAGTTGCAGGCGCAGGTGCATTGCTACCGGATATGAATTACGTAACCCGATAATAACCACCCGACGGGAATCAGCCAGCGACTGAATAACCTCACTAAATTGCAGGGGATCGATGGCGGTTGTCCAGTGGGTCAGATTGGCTATTTCCTGCTTATAATGACGGGATAACAGAGTGTTACCCTGCACTGCATCACGGTTATCCGTTAACGGCATCCCGGACTGCCGCAGAGTCCGCATTTCATCATGCATATCTTTGTATTTTTCATAACCCAGCCGTTTAAATAAACGGCTAACGGTCGCCTTGGACACACCGCTCAGTCTGGCTAGTTCTGCACTGTTGTAACTGATCACATCATCAAAATGATCAAATACAAAATCGGCCACCCGCTTCTCTTGCGGCGACAGCCGGGGGTAATGGCTTTCCAGCCGTTGATCCAGTTGTTTCATCATCACTCCTGCTGCATTTGTTAGCGCAAAACTAGCACAATTTGATCCATTGTTATTCTCCGCGAACCAAAAAGCCCGGAAACGGAACAAAAATTGCTTACCACTGACTCTCTCTGCAAGATTTGAACTGAGGAACCAATGATCCAAAGCAATATTGCCCCTAATGGCATGGCAGTGACTCCCCATCATCTGGCCAGCGAAAGCGCCCTGGCCGTATTACGTGCCGGAGGAAATGCGATAGAAGCCATGGTCGCGGCAGCGGCAACTATTGCCGTTGTGTACCCGCATATGAATGGCCTCGGAGGTGACAGTTTCTGGCTGATTGTTCCGCCTGAAGGTGATCCGATCGCTATTGATGCCAGCGGTGCTGCCGGCAGCCAGGCAACTCCCGATTTTTATGCGGGGATGACAGCGATTCCGTACCGCGGCCCGCACGCCGCCCTGACCGTCGCTGGCACCGTTAGCGGCTGGCAGGAAGCACTGGCTTTTTCTCAGGAGTCCGGATTTTCCCCGTCACCGGTCGCTGAGTTACTGAGAGATGCTATCCATTATGCCCGCCACGGGATCCCGGTAACAGAATCACAGTCTGCTGCCAGCGCCGGTAAGTTAAGTGAGCTGCAACATCAGCCCGGCTTCGCTGATATCTATTTACCACAAGGCAGGGTACCCACCCCCGGAAGCAGGTTTACACAGGAAGCACTGGCGGACACCCTGCAGGCACTGGCAGAGGATGGTCTGGACAGTTTTTACCGCGGCCCCTTATCAGAAAAAATAGCCGCAGGTATGGCTGATCTGGGCATGCCGGTGACCTTAAGGGATCTGCAACAGCATCGGGCGCAGCGTAAAAAACCGCTGCAACTGGCCCACAGTGAAGGCACACTGTATAACCTCACTCCGCCAACCCAGGGCCTTGTTTCTCTGGCCATCGCCGGGATTACTGACCGTCTGAATATGCCAGAAGCAGATGAAACCGGCAGTATTCACCGGATCGTCGAAGCAACCAAACAGGCATTCAGGTTGCGGGATCGCTATCTGACCGATCCCCGCGAAATGCGTATTGATCCACAAACGCTGCTGGAAGACAGTTATCTGGATCAGCTGGCCGGCGGGATTAACCTCAGCCATGCAACACCAGATACAGGATGCCGTGCGCCGGGCGATACGGTCTGGATGGGAATAATCGATAACCGGGGAATGGCCGTTTCGTTTATTCAGAGTATTTACCATGAATTCGGCAGTGGTGTGGTGATCCCTGAGACCGGCATTTTATGGCAGAACCGCGGTGCCTCTTTCACCCTGCAACCGGAACAGCTACTGACACTGGCCCCGGGTAAACGTCCTTTTCATACCTTAAACCCGGCTGCTGCACGTCTGCGTGACGGCCGGGTAATGGTTTATGGATCGATGGGAGGCGACGGGCAACCCCAGACTCAGGCCACCGTATTTACCCGCTATGTCCAGCAGAAAATTCCGTTACAACAGGCGATTACTGCCCCGCGCTGGCTGCTTGGCCGGACCTGGGGGCAAACATCGGAGTCGCTGAAAATGGAGGGGCGTTTTAGTCGCGAGACCCTGCAGACCCTGAAACAGATGGGTCATGATATTGAAGTAATTGCTGACTTCAGTGAAGCCGTGGGACATGCCGGTGCCATTGTCCGGCACTGTAACGGCATGCTGGAAGGGGCATCCGATCCACGCAGTAACGGCAGTGCCGCCGGTTTTTAAGGAGAAACTGACAATGACACATCCCATTGAATGGTCAGCATATCTGACCCAAATGGAACATATCTCGGATATTGAACTGACAGAAGATCGTCGTGCAGAAGTACTGGTACAACTTACCCGTATCGCCAGGATGGCTCAGCCTCTGATGGATTACCCGCTGGATGACCGTATTGAAGTCGCAGGGGTATACCGGTTATGAATCTCAGCGAAATGACTATTAGCGCACTGCAACAGGCCAGATTACGCGGTGAAATCAGTGCCAGTGAAATCGCCAGCCACACTCTGCAGTCAATTGCGCAGCATAATCCGCAACTCAATGCCTGGACCGAAGTGACCCGTCAGCGCATGTTGCAGGAGGCCGCCGTCGTTGACCGGAACTTCCGTCAGGGAGATCACGGCAGCCCCCTGAGTGGCATACCTTACGGGGTCAAAAATCTGTTCGACGTTCAGGGATATACCACTGTCGCCGGGGCTAAGTTATTTGCTGCCCGTCCGGCCGCCCGCCAGGATGCCCGTGCCGTATCACGCCTCCGTCAGTCAGGCGCTCTGTTGTCCGGCATGCTGAATATGGATGCTTATGCCTACGGCTTCACCACCGAAAACAGCCACTACGGCCCCAGCCATAACCCGCGAGATTTACAGCGTATTGCCGGCGGTTCTTCGGGCGGATCGGCGGCGGCAGTGGCTGCAGGACTGATACCGTTTTCTCTGGGGACAGATACCAATGGATCAATACGCGTTCCTGCCGCATTATGTGGTGTTTTTGGTCTTAAACCGACCTACGGACGATTATCCCGCCAGGGTTCGCATCCGTTTGTCGCCAGCCTCGATCATATCGGCCCTTTTGCCCGTAACGTCACTGACCTGAGTCTGGTTTATGATTGCCTGCAGGGCAACGATCCTGATGATGCCTTTCAGTCGCCGCGTCCTGCGGAACCTTCATTTACACAACTTGATCACCCCGCCAGCGGCCTGAGGGTCGGTGTACTGGGGGGGTACTTTTCCCAGTGGTGTGATGAAGAATCCCGCAAGGCCGTAGCAACAGCAGCACGCGCCCTGAATGCCTCAGAAGACGTTGAGTGGGCTGATGCAGAGCTGGCCCGTTCAGCGGCATTTATTATCAGTGCCAGCGAAGGAGGGAATCATTATCTGCCGGCATTACGCCAGTTCCCTGAATTGTTCGAAATTCATTCCCGTGAACGGTTGCTGGCAGGAGCCATGCTACCCGGCAGCTGGTATGTGCAGGCACAGCGTTTCCGGCGTCATTTCTGCCAGCAGATCCTGCCATTGTTCGATAATATCGATATTCTGCTGGCCCCGGCGACGCCATGCAGTGCGACACTGATTAATCAGCAGACAATGCGTATTAATCAGCAGGACCTGCCGGTGCGCGCCAGTATGGGGATGCTGACACAGCCGGTCTCTTTCATCGGGTTACCTGTCTGCACTGTGCCCCTGCCGGCTGCCAATGGCCTGTCCGTCGGCGTCCAGATCATCGCCGCTCCTTTTAAGGAAGCCCATGCATTACAGGCCGCCAGAGCACTTGAACAGCAGAAGATCACCCTGCCTCCTTTCAGCTTCAGGAATATAACAGAATGACAGCACCCATCATTAATTCCCCGCGGGTATTACAGCAAGTCACCGCCCAGTTTTATCGCTATGAAGCAGCCCTGACCGGTAATGATATTGAAGTACTTGATGAATTATTCTGGCACAGCGCTTGTACCGTTCGGCTGGGGGCCGGAGAAAACCTGTACGGTATTGAGCAAATTCAGGCATTCCGTGCTTCACGCCCCTCCGCGAATCTTGACCGTACACTGCATAATACCGTGATCACTACCTACGGCGACGACTTTGCCGTATGCAGTACCGAATTTACCCGCATTGGCAGCGATAAAATCGGCCGGCAACAACAAAGCTGGGTGCGTTTTCCTGAAGGCTGGCGAATCGTCGCTGCCCAGGTCAGCCTGATGACATAATCTGCCGCCCCCCGCCACCACGGGGGGCGAAGCCCTAAGGTGCAGGGTGGTGTCTGGTCCAATGCTCTGCTATTTGCTGGCGGGTACATACCCAGACATCGGGATACTGACTGATATGGTCAAGGAAACGTTGCAATGCACGAAAACGACCCGGACGGCCGAGGATCCGGCAATGCATACCAATGGACATCATTTTCGCTGCACTTTCACCTTCGGCATACAGCACGTCAAAACTGTCCCTCAGGTAAGTAAAGAAGTGATCTGCCGTATTAAATCCCTGCGGAGTCGCAAACCGCATATCATTACATTCCAGAGTATAAGGGATCACCAGGTGCTGACGGGTCTCACCTGATGTACATTGTACCGGTGTCCAGAAAGGCAGGTCATCGCCATAATTGTCACTGTCATACAAAAAGCCCCCTTCCTCGACCAGCAGCCTGCGGGTATTGGGACTGTCACGCCCGGTATACCAGCCCGAGGGTGCTTTACCGAATAATGCCGTCAGTACCTCAACTGCCTGTTGCATGTGCTGGCGTTCTGCCTCCGGCGGCATATCCTGATAATGGATCCAGCGCCAGCCATGACTGACCACATCGTAATCAGCCGCTTTAATCGCCGCAACAATCTGCGGATGTCTTGCCAGCGCCATCGCAACCCCGAAGACGGTCAGGGGTAAACCGCGCTTTACAAATTCGCCATGGATCCGCCAGAACCCGGCCCGCGAACCGTACTCATACATTGAATCCATTGACATATGCCGGTCAGGAAAACTGGCAGCACCGACAATATCGGACAGAAATTGTTCAGAACCTGCATCACCATGCCAGATATGATTTTCAGCACCTTCTTCATAATTAAGGACAAACTGTACCGCTACTCGTGCCCCGCCCGGCCATTTCACTGCCGGAGGCTGCCCCGCATAACCGATTAAATCCCGCGGATAATCATCCGTCAGACCAAATTGCTGTAGACTGTTTTTTGACATTACTGCTTTCTCCCGGCTCAGAAGAGAACCACCCTCCTCTGAAATATGTAGCAGAACAATGCAAGCTCTGTGCCAGAGAGATCTTTCTCTGGCAGAGCAGATTCAGGCAGTTACAGGTCTGCGGAAAACAGCCCGTGACAGAAGCTCTTCAGGAAGATTAAATAAGGAACAGATAATGACAATTAAACTTCGTCCGCTGGAACGGGAAGATCTGCATTTTGTCCACCAGCTGGACAATAATGCCAGTGTAATGCGTTACTGGTTTGAAGAGCCCTATGAAGCCTTTGTCGAGCTCTCAGATCTGTATAATAAACATATCCATGACCAGACCGAACGACGTTTTGTCGTCGAGCATAACAGCGAGAATGCCGGATTAGTCGAACTGGTGGAAATAAATCATGTCCACCGCAGGGCTGAATTTCAGATAATTATCGATCCGCTGCATCAGGGAAAAGGGCTGGCAAGTCAGGCGGCTAAACTGGCGATGGAGTATGGATTTTCGGTACTGAATTTGTACAAGCTTTATCTGATTGTTGATCAGGAAAACGAAAAAGCTATCCACATTTACACTAAACTCGGTTTTGAAACCGAAGGGGTGCTGAAACACGAGTTTTTCATTAACGGCGAATACCGGAATACTATCCGGATGTGTATTTTTCAGCACCAGTTTCTGGAAAAATATAAGGCCGGACGGGAACCGATGGTTATGCCTGCCGCCCGGTAATCCCTGTACCGTCAACAGCAGACGTACTCTGCTGTTGATCTTGTCAGTGCTCAGCCAAATACTCCGCTGAGATAACGCTCTAACGCCATCCGTGAGCTGAACCCATGAGGAATGCCATAATGCTGCTGGTTTTCGGCGGCCAGATATAAAGGAAATTCTTTATAGTGTTCGCAGGTTTTCATCTCTGAAGCAGGTTCAGCAAACGTCTGGCTTTTTTCTTTTAAGGTCGGATGAATAACCAGTGCCGTTCTGCCGAGCCGCGCTTCCCGGTTAACATAGACATAGTTTTCACCGCGACGATATCCGTAAGCTTTAGGTGTGACCAGATCCATTTCAAATCCGGCATTTTCCAATACCCGGGCGACTTCATCCGGACGTAAATACATAGTTAATCCCCTTATATTTTTTTACCGGCTCACTGTAGCCCGGCAAGAAAAACTTGTAGCTCAGACCATTCGGAATTTTCTCGGTCTGCCTGCAAAATGCCAATAGCTGGCTATAATTATTAACCGGAACCGGAAATAACGGAGATAAAAATGGCAACTGAAGCAGAGAAATCACAGATTAATAAAAGTGAACTGGAAATTGGTGAACTGGCGGACAGTCTTGAAGCACTGCTGAATTCGTACAGCGATGACGCAAAAGACGGTTTAGAAGACGCCCGTAAAAATGCTGAACGATTACTGAAAAAAGCCCGGACCTCTCTGGATGACGGTCAGGAAAAGTTAAAAGATAAGTTTTGCCAGTCCGGATGCAGCGTTGATAGCTGGGTACGCGAGAACCCGCTGCCGGCAACCGGCATAGGTGCTGCGCTGGGGGTTGTATTCGGCTTTCTGCTGGCAAAACGCTGAGCGCTCAGGATTTAGCCTGACCGGCCCGTCACTCTGCCGGTCACGTCACCTGCTCTGATAAACGACAGGGCATGATATTAGCGCCCTGTCGTCTAATCTTTGCCTGTATATTTGCGATACTGACCCTCTGTCATCGGCTCCGCACGGTCTGACTGCCGTCCTGCATCATTGCTGTTATTCAGGCTGCCATCACCCCCTATGCTGACCACCCAGGCCCCCTGTGATCATTTTATTTTTCTGTCCGTCCTGTGAGCAAGTGCGGGAAGCCCCCCTCGAAATACCATATATTGTGTGTGTTGATATATTTAAAATCCAGATATAGTATCTTCAGCAGGGATGGTGATGCAAACCCTGCTATCTCTCAGGTGCGTTCTCTCCGGTGCTTTTTTTAACCCACAGATGAGAATACGAATCACAATAATACTGATTGATAGTAAAACCAAGAGCACCAGGCCATAGCGCCAGCATAAAGGAGATCATAACCAGTGTTTCCGTTGATTTACTTTTCCAGTCGTTCTGAAAATACCCATCGTTTCGTACAGCGGCTGGGGCTCGAGGCATACCGCATCCCGCTGGACAACCCCGTCAGCTTTGCGGTAACACGCCCTTTCCTGCTGGTTGTACCAAGCTATGGGGGCGGAGAGATACGGGGCAGTGTGCCTCGACAGGTTATTCACTTTTTAAATAATCCGGATTACCGGAAATATCTGTGCGGGGTTATCGGGACCGGAAATCGTAACTTTGGCGCCGGTTACTGTCTGGCGGCAAAGATTATCGCAAGAAAATGTGCTGTTCCCTGTATCAGCAATACAGAGCTGCTGGGCACAGCCGAAGATTTAATTAACGTTCGTCGCGGAGTCGAGAAATTATGGCAACAATATACCCAACCCTAACCCCGGCAGAAGATTTTCACGCGCTGAATGCGATGCTGAACCTCTACGATGCACAGGGAAATATCCCTTTTGAAAAAGATCAGCAGGCTGCTGATCTTTATACCCGTGAACATATTGCTGCACAGACCCGCCATTTTTCAGGTATTGCTGAACGGCTGCGTTATCTGGCGGATGAGGGTTATTACGATGCCGGTGTTTTTAATCAGTATCCGTTGCGTTTCATTACCGATCTCCACCAGCAGGCGGAACAGGCAGGCCACCGGTTTACCACCTTCCTCGGCGCACTGAAATTTTATCAGAGCTATGCTCTGAAAACCTTCGATGGCAGCCAGTATCTTGAGAACTTCCCCCAGCGTTGTTGTATGGTGGCATTAACCCTTGCCCGCGGAAATCAGCAACTGGCGACCGATATACTGCATGATATTTTGCAGGGGCGCTTTCAGCCGGCGACACCGACCTTTCTGAATTGCGGTAAACAGCAACGGGGAGAGTTTGTCTCCTGTTTTCTGTTACGCATTGAAGACAATATGGAATCGATTGGCCGGGCGGTGAACTCTGCACTGCAACTTTCACGACGCGGCGGCGGTGTCGCATTTTGCCTGAGTAATTTAAGAGAACAGGGCGCGCCGATCAAAAAAATAGCCCGTCAGTCTTCCGGGGTGATTCCGGTGATGAAGATACTGGAAGATGCCTTCTCATATGCTAATCAGCTGGGTGCTCGCCAGGGCGCGGGGGCCGTATGGCTGCATGCTCATCATCCGGATATTTTACCTTTCCTCGACACTAAGCGGGAAAATGCAGACGAAAAAACGCGGATCAAAAGCCTGTCTCTGGGCGTTGTATTACCGGATATAACCTTCCGTCTCGCCAGAGAAAACCAGTCTATGGCTTTATTTTCGCCTTATGATATCCAGCGGGTGTATGGCAAAGCCTTCGCCGATATCAGTATCAATGAACAGTATCATCAATTGGTCGCCGACCATCGGATCCGTAAAACCTATATTTCTGCCCGTGGATTATTCCAGACTCTGGCCGCTATCCAGTGTGAGTCTGGTTATCCGTACCTGATGTTTGAAGATACGGTTAACCGGCACAATCCCCTGCCCGGACGGATCAATATGAGTAATCTGTGCTCGGAAATCCTGCAGGTGAATCAGGCCAGTGAATACCATGAAGATGGAAGTTATCGTGAAACAGGGAAAGATATTTCCTGTAATCTCGGATCCCTGAATATCGCCAACGTGATGGATGCCGGCAGGTTAGAACAAACAGTTAACGTGGCTGTCAGGGCATTAACTGCCGTCTCGGACATGAGTGAGATCAATGCAGTCCCTTCGGTGGCAGCCGGTAACCGGGCTTCCCATGCGATCGGTCTGGGTCAAATGAACCTGCATGGGTATCTGGCACGTGAGGGGATCCTCTACGGCTCACCAGAGGCTCTCGATTTCACTAACCTCTACTTTTATTGCATTGCCTATTATGCCATCAAAACCTCCTGCGAAATTGCCTGCCAGCGTCAGCAGCGTTTCAGTGGTTTTGAACAGTCAGCCTATGCCAGTGGCCATTTTTTTGACAAATATACCGAACGTCGCTGGCTGCCACGTACCGAAACAGCCGCGGCACTGTTTCGTAAGGCAGGTATAACCCTGCCTGATTGTGATGACTGGCTGCGTCTGAAACAGCAAGTGATGGCCTGCGGCCTGTATCACAGTAATTTACAGGCCGTCCCGCCAACCGGATCAATCTCTTACATAAACCACGCAACGTCGAGTATCCACCCGATTGCCGCCAGGATAGAGATTCGTAAAGAAGGAAAACTCGGGCGGGTGTACTACCCGGCGCCTTATCTGACAAACGAAAATCAGGCTTACTATGCCGATGCGTATCAGATTGGCCCGCAGGCGATTATCGATACTTATGCCGAAGCAACACAACATGTCGACCAGGGGCTGTCACTGACACTCTTTTTCAATGCCGATGTCACGACCCGTGATATTAACAAAGCGCAGATTTACGCCTGGAAAAAAGGGATCAAGACCCTGTATTACATCAGACTCCGTCAGACAGCACTAAAAGGGACTGAACTGCAAGGTTGTGTCGCCTGTGCACTGTAACCAGAAAAGAGAATATATTATGCGAAATATGACACAGGTTCAGGCAATTAACTGGAACCGTCTTGAAGATGACAAAGATCTGGAAGTCTGGAACCGGCTAACCAGTAATTTCTGGCTGCCGGAAAAAATTCCCCTGTCCAATGATAAGACCAGCTGGCAAACCCTGAGTCCTGCCATCCAGACGCTGACCCTGCGGGTCTTTACCGGTCTGACACTACTGGATACGCTGCAAAATACTATCGGTGCCGTGGCAATGATGGCTGATGCTGTGACGCCTCACGAAGAAGCTGTTTTTTCCAACATCTGCTTTATGGAAGCCGTCCATGCCCGCTCATACAGTTCTGTATTTTCCACACTTTGTCACTCTGCGGATGTCGATAACGCTTATCTCTGGAGTGAGAGTAACCCTGCGTTGCAGGACAAAGCAGCAATAATTCTGCAGAATTATTGTGCAGATAACCCGCTGAAAAAGAAAATTGCCAGTGTTTTCCTCGAGTCTTTTTTATTCTACTCTGGATTCTGGTTACCGATGCATCTGTCCAGCCGCGGGCAGCTGACCAACACAGCAGATCTTATCCGTTTAATTATCCGCGATGAGGCGGTCCACGGCTATTATATTGGTTATAAATATCAGCAACAATTGTCCACACAACAACAGGATGAATTACAACAGTATGCACGGGAATTATTACAGCAGTTATATCATAATGAACTGGAATATACAGACCAGCTGTATGGGGAAACTTGCTGGTGTGATGAAGTAAAGATGTTCCTGCGCTATAACGCTAACAAAGCACTAATGAACCTTGGCTATGAGGCATTATTTTCTGCCAACGAAAGCCATGTCAGTCCGGAGATTCTTACCGCATTATCTCCAAATGCAGATGAAAATCATGATTTTTTCTCCGGATCTGGTTCATCTTACGTCATAGGAAATATGACAGTTACCGAAGATGACGACTGGAATTTCTGATCAAAAATAACGGGGATATCTTCCCCGTTATTTCCTGAAAAAACGTATCCGCCCCTCTGAAATAACAGGGAAATGAAAAAATAATAATAGCGAAAATCCTGTGCCCGCAGCACTTTATTTCCCCTCCGCCAGAGAAGAAGTACCGTACTTTATTATTAACAATGAATTAACCACAACAGTCAAATAATCATCACTCATGGTATTTCTTCTTATCCCTTGATATCACTGGCATCAGCCGGAATATCAGTCACTTTCAGAGTCAAAATATTTAAATCAAGGGTTGTCAGATAATCTCAGTATGGTACGGTTAAATACGTATATCACCCTCCGGACACCATAACCCCATGAAAAAATAAATATAACTCAGGATAATACGACTGAATGGCAATTAAACTCGAAGTAAAAAATCTTTATAAAATTTTCGGTGACCACCCGGGCAAAGCGTTTAAATATCTTGAACGGGGACTCAACAAAGAACATATTCTGGAAAAAACAGGGCTGTCTGTTGGCGTCAACAATGCCAGTCTGGCCATTGAAGAAGGCGAGATATTTGTGATCATGGGATTATCCGGTTCGGGTAAATCCACTATGGTTCGCCTTCTCAATCGTCTGATCGAGCCCACTCGCGGTCAGGTTCTTATCGACGGACTGGATATCGCTAAAATTCCGGAATCCCAGCTAAGAGATATTCGTCGCAGTAAAATCAGTATGGTCTTCCAGTCTTTCGCATTAATGCCACATATGACGGTACTTAATAATTCCGCATTTGGTATGGAACTGGCGGGTATTCCGTTACAGGAACGCGAAGAAAAGGCACTGGAAGCTCTGAAACAGGTCGGGCTGGAAAAATACGCTCACTCCTGGCCGGACGAATTATCCGGAGGTATGCGTCAGCGCGTCGGGCTGGCTCGTGCACTGGCAATAAACCCGGATATCTTATTAATGGATGAGGCATTCTCAGCCCTCGACCCGTTAATCAGAACCGAAATGCAGGACGAATTAATCAAATTACAAACCCGTCAGCAACGTACCATTGTTTTTATTTCTCATGACCTTGATGAAGCAATGCGTATCGGTGACCGGATTGCAATTATGCAAAATGGTGAAGTTGTTCAGGTAGGTACTCCGGATGAGATCCTGAATAACCCGGCCAATGATTATGTGAAAACATTTTTCCGTGGTGTCGATATTAGCCAGGTATTCAGTGCGAAAGATATCGCCCGCCGCGGAGCAAATACGCTAATGCGTAAAGCTCCCGGTTTTGGTCCGCGTACTGCATTACAATTATTACGTGATCAGGATCGGGAATATGGTTATGTACTGGATAAGCAAAAATTTGCCGGTATTGTCTCGGGTGATTCGTTACAACAAGCCCTGGATTCCGGATCTCCGCTGGAAAGTGCTTTTCTTAATTCCCCGGATCCTATTCCTGCTGCAACACCGCTGAATGAAATATTCTCCCATGTGGCCGCCGCACCCTGTGCTGTTCCGGTCACCGACGAAGATAACCAATATATCGGCATAATTTCAAAAAGCAGTCTGTTACGGGCTCTGGATCGCGAGGGAAATGAGTAATGAGTAAACCAGATAATAATCCATGGGGTGACAGCGCATCATCCGGCAGCACTTCTGCCGCACCGGCGACAACCGGCAGCAGTGACCCCTGGTCATCCTCTCCTCCGGCTTCCGGGTCCGGCGGCACTGGTTCTGCAGATGCCTGGGGCTCTGCGGGTAACAGCGGCGGTCATGATGCCGCAACATCCGCTAATGACTGGCTGAATACGCCGCCACCGGTTACCCATGAACATTTTAATATTATGGATCCCTTCCATAAAACGTTAATCCCGCTGGATAGCTGGGTTACCCATGCGATTGACTGGGTGGTCGGTAATTTCCGTCCTGTATTCCAGGGCATTCGTGTGCCGGTGGACTTTATCCTCAGCACCTTCCAGCACTTGCTGACAGCAATGCCATCTCCGGTCGCGATACTTATTTTTACCCTTATCGCCTGGCAGATGACCAACCCCGGTATGGGCATTGCCACCCTGGCATCACTGGTGATTATCGGTGCTATCGGTGCCTGGAGTGATGCGATGGTGACTTTGTCACTGGTATTAACCTCATTACTGTTCTGTGTGGTTATCGGTTTACCGGTGGGAATATGGCTGGCGCGTAGTGATCGGGCGGCAAAAATTATCCGTCCGTTCCTTGATGCGATGCAGACAACTCCGGCCTTCGTTTACCTGGTCCCGATTGTGATGCTGTTTGGTATCGGTAATGTTCCCGGAGTGGTTGTCACCATTATTTTTGCACTGCCGCCAATTATCAGGCTGACTATTCTGGGGATTAAACAGGTTCCTGCCGATCTGATTGAAGCGAGTGAATCTTTTGGTGCCAGCCCGCGACAGATGCTATTCAAGGTACAGCTGCCGCTGGCGATGCCCACCATTATGGCCGGTGTTAACCAGACACTGATGCTTTCTTTGTCGATGGTTGTTATTGCATCAATGATTGCCGTCGGGGGCCTGGGCCAGATGGTACTGCGCGGCATTGGTCGCCTGGACATGGGACTGGCAACAGTCGGCGGTGTCGGTATTGTTATCCTGGCGATTATTCTTGACCGCCTGACACAGTCTGTCGGTAAAGATAAACGTACCCGTCCCCAACGCCACTGGTATCTGACCGGCCCTGTTGGTCTGCTGCTGCGTCCTTTTGTAAAAAGTTCACCCGCTAAATAACCGACGGATGCCCGCGCAGTGCGGGCATCCATCGCACAATGAGGAATGACTATGCGTAAGTTAATTATGACAGCAACCACTCTGACCCTGCTGATGGCTGGTCAGAGTTATGCCGCCAGCCTGCCGGGCGAAGGGATCACCGTTAAACCGGTACAGAGCACTATCAGCGGCGAAACCTTTCAGACGCTGCTGGTCAGCCGTGCGCTGGAAAAACTGGGCTATAAAGTTGATGCGCCCGATGAAGTTGATTATAACGTCGGCTATACCTCAATTGCCTCCGGTGATGCGACCTTTACCGCCGTCAACTGGCAACCACTGCATGATGATATGTATCTTGCTGCGGGCGGCGATAAGGTCTTTTATCGGGAAGGTACCTACGTTACCGGCGCGGCTCAGGGTTATCTGATTGATAAAAAAACCGCTGAGAAATATCACATCACGAATATTGAACAACTGAAAGATCCGAAAATCGCCAGACTGTTTGATGCCAACGGTGACGGTAAAGCTGATCTGACGGGTTGTACCCCGGGCTGGGGTTGTGAAGCAGTCATTAACCATCAGGTAAAAGCATACCAGCTGGAAAATACGGTCCAGGCAAATATGGGTAACTATTCGGCGATGATGGCGGATACGATTGCCCGTTATAAACAGGGTAAACCTATCCTTTATTATACCTGGACACCTTACTGGGTGAGTGACGTTCTGAAACCGGGCCGTGATGTGGTCTGGCTGCAGGTGCCATTCTCCTCACTGCCTGGCGCCCAGAAAAATGTCGATACCAAACTGCCTAACGGTGCCAACTACGGTTTCCCTGTAAATACCATGCATATTGTTGCCAACAAAGCATGGGCAGAGAAAAACCCGGCAGCAGCCAGACTGTTCGCTGAAATGAAGCTGCCGCTGGCGGATATTAATGCCCAGAATGCCCGAATGAATGCTGGCGAAAGCAGCGATGCTGATGTTAATCGTCAGGTTGATGGCTGGATCCACGCCCATCAGGCAGTATTTAACCAATGGATTAATGATGCTTTAGCCGCCGCTAAATCCTGATCCACGGGTCATCATTTCCAGGGGCAGCTTCGGCTGTCCTTTTTATATCTCCTCTCCTGTTGCTGTTATCCGTTTTCCTTTATCGCAGCCTTCACCAGTCCGCGCCGGATCGCACATTCCTGCCACCAGACCCGACAAAAAAGCCCTCATAGTCTATTAACCTGACCGGGGGTCTGATATCGTTAGCGACATATAGTTTTAGTCAGGTGACTTTCCCATCAGTAATAATTACATGATGATAATATCCCTGTTTTCCCGGGGGTAATTAAGTGACGGTCGCTATCAACACAGAGCGGTCACAGTGATCTGTCTGAAATAACATCCTGAAAAATTTTGCAATGAGGTATTTGCGTGGAAAGTTCATTTACTCCGATTGAAGAAATGCTGCATGTTCTGGTCCAGCGCCATAACAATTATCCGTTAAGAGAGATGCTGCTGACCCGGTTATGTATGCATATTCAGGGAAAACTGCTCGATAACCGCAACAAAATACTGAAAGAACGCGGAATTAACGACACTCTGTTCACTGCACTGGTCACACTGGATGCACGTAAAAATCAGAGTATCCAGCCTTCCGAACTCAGTTCAGCATTAGGTTCTTCCAGAACCAACGCCACCAGGATTGCCGATGAGCTGGAAAAACGTGGCTGGATTGAACGTCAGGAAAGCAGCGATGATCGTCGCTGCCTGCATTTACACCTGACGGAACAGGGATATGAATTTCTGTGTGAAGTCATGCCCCCCCAACACCAAAGCCTGAAGCATCTCTGGGCGGTACTGTCGGATGAAGAACAGCAACAATTAGAGAGTATTACCCGTAAGTTACTTGGCCGTCTTGATCAGATGGATCGTAAAGCATAACTATTCAGTAACCTGATAGTAATAAGTCACCAAGTGCTAAAGACAGGCGCTCCGTTTTCGTTATGCTTGCGCGCCTTTACCAGCAAAAAAATGCTGGTATCGCGGGATGTTAGGCTGTTGAAAATTTATGACGGGTGGGAAATTCTATGAGTGCAGGTGAAGAAACTCTGCAATCCGGGGCAGCACGTCCCCACAGTAAAAAGAAAAAACGTAAAACCCTGCTGATTCTGTTAGCCGTGGTTTGTTGTATCGTTGCTATCGGCTATCTGGCCTATTGGTTTTTAGTCCTTAGCCATTATCAGGATACAGATGATGCTTATGTGGCCGGTAATCAGGTCATTATTATGCCTCAGGTTTCCGGTAGCGTGACAAAAGTATGGTTTGAAGATACAGACTATGTGAAAAAAGGCGATACCCTGGTGACGCTGGATAAAACCGATGCACAGCAGGCATTTGAAAAAGCCACGACGGCGCTTGCGTCCAGCGTCCGTCAGACCCGCCAGCAGATGGTTAACAGTAAACAGTATCTTGCCAATATAACCCTGAAGAAAGTCGCGCTGTCTCAGGCTGAAGCTGATTTACAAAGACGTATCCCGCTGGGTAAGGCTGAGTTAATTGGCCGTGAAGATTTACAACACGCCCGTGATGCAGTGACCAGTGCTCAGGCAGCTCTGGATGTCGCGACACAGCAATACAATGCTAACCAGGCAATTCTGCTGAATACCTCACTGGAAAACCAGCCAGCGGTACAACAAAGTGCCGCTGCATTGCGTGATGCATGGCTGACCTTACAACGTACCGATATCCGCAGCCCGGTTGACGGTTATGTTTCCAGACGCAGTGTTCAGGTCGGATCACAAATTTCCCCTTCCAGCTCACTGATGGCGGTAGTGCCTGACAAACAATTATGGGTTGATGCCAACTTTAAAGAAACCCAGCTGGCAGATGTCAGGATCGGTCAGCCGGCGACAATTGTTTCCGATATCTATGGCGACGATGTGGTATACCACGGCAAAGTTGTCGGCCTGGATATGGGAACCGGCAGTGCCTTTTCTCTGTTACCGGCCCAGAATGCTACCGGTAACTGGATCAAGGTTGTCCAGCGTCTGCCGGTCAGGGTCGATATCGATGCTCAGGATTTGGCCAGACATCCGCTGCGAATTGGTTTATCAACACTGGTGACCGTCGATACTTCCGATAAAAACGGAGCAGTACTGGCCAGCGTCGTCCGTAAAACACCGGCCTATGAAAGTAATGCCCTGGAATTACCGCTTGATAAGGTTAATCAGATGATCTCTGCCATTATCAAGGCCAATGCCGGCTGATGGCCGGGGAGAAAGTCATGGCGCAAAAACCGCTTGAAGGTGCTCAGCTGGTTCTGATGACGATTGCCTTATCTCTGGCAACCTTTATGCAGGTACTGGACTCCACCATTGCCAACGTCGCGATCCCCACCATTGCCGGTAACCTGGGAGCCTCAAACTCCCAGGGCACCTGGGTGATCACTTCCTTCGGGGTAGCCAATGCTATCTCGATCCCACTGACTGGCTGGCTGGCAAAACGCTTCGGTGAAGTGAAACTGTTTATGCTATCGACCGTCGCATTTGCTATTGCCTCCTGGGCATGCGGAATGTCGAGCAGCCTGACTATGCTGATCTTTTTCCGTGTTATTCAGGGGGTAGTCGCAGGCCCGCTGATCCCTCTTTCCCAAAGCTTACTGCTGAATAACTATCCGCCGGCCAAACGCAGTATCGCCCTGTCATTATGGGCGATGACGGTGATTGTTGCGCCGATTTGTGGCCCGATACTGGGTGGCTGGATCAGTGATAACTACCACTGGGGCTGGATATTCTTTATTAACGTCCCTATTGGTGTTGTGGTTATTTTCTTAAGTCTGCAAACCATCCGCGGCAGAGAAACCAAAATCACCCGTCAGCCCATCGATATGGTCGGATTAATCAGCCTGATCATTGGTATTGGCTGCCTGCAGGTTATGCTGGATCGCGGCAAAGAACTCGACTGGTTTAATTCAGACGAAATTATCACGCTGACGGTGTTTGCGGTAGTGGCACTATTGGTCCTGCTGATTTGGGAACTGACAGATGACCATCCGATCGTCGATTTATCGTTATTTAAATCGAGAAACTTCACCATCGGCTGCGTCTCTATCAGTCTTGCTTACATGCTCTATTTCGGCACCATTGTCCTGCTGCCACAACTATTACAGGAGGTCTTTGGTTATACCGCCACCTGGGCAGGTCTGGCTTCGGCACCTGTAGGGATATTACCGGTGATCCTTTCACCTGTTATCGGTCGTTTCGCCCATAAAATAGATATGCGCTGGCTGGTCACGTTCAGCTTTATTATGTATGCCGTCTGTTTTTACTGGCGGGCCTATACTTTCGAGCCGGCGATGAATTTTGCAGCCTCAGCCTGGCCTCAGTTTATACAGGGGTTTGCAGTGGCCTGCTTCTTTATGCCATTAACCACCATCACGTTGTCCGGACTGCCTCCGGAGCGAATGGCTGCAGCATCCAGTCTGTCTAATTTTTTAAGGACGTTAGCCGGATCGATCGGAACCTCGATCACGACAACTCTGTGGAGTAACAGGGAATCCCTGCACCACAGTCAGCTGACTGAGTCGGTGAATCCGTTTAATCCTAATTCACAGCAGATGTATCAGCAGCTGGAATCTCTGGGGATGAGCCACCAGCAAGCCTCCGGTTATCTGGCACAGCAAATCACTAACCAGGGACTGATTATTTCAGCCAATGAAATTTTCTGGGTCGCAGGAGGGATCTTTATTTTACTGCTGGTCACCATCTGGTTTGCCAGACCGCCATTCGGCAGCGGTGGTGGCGGGAAAAGCGAGGCTGAAGGGGCTCACTGATGCCCTGAGTTATCACGGTATTCTGCTAGTCAGTCGCCGCAGGTAACGGGCAACAGTATAATTCGCCGACCAAAAAAAAGCGCCGCGAGGCGCTTTTTTACTGATTAATGATTCTGCCGCCACCATTCGGCCAGCAGAATGCCGGTTGCCACCGAAACATTCAGGCTTTCAACACTGCCTGTACCATCAATCGACAAACTGATATCACCCTGTTTCAGGGTCGACTCTTTCAGACCATCACTTTCCTGGCCCAGCACCAGTACCATTTTTTCCGGCAGTTCAGTGGCCGATAATGGTTTTCCTGCATGACTGGAGGTGGTCACTATGGTGTAACCTGCCTGACGGAATGCATCCAGCCCTTCGGCGAAACTGCCGGCGGTAATGGCCTGCACATGCTCTGCCCCGCCTTCTGCCGTACGAACAGCAGCACCGGACTCCAGCAAAGAAGCATCATCGACCAGAATACCTTTGGCACCGAAGTGAGCACAGCTACGCATGATGGCACCCAGGTTATGTGGATTACCTACGTTTTCCAGCGCCAGCACACATTCTTTCTCCGCCGCCTGTTCCAGCCATTCACTGACGGACTGCCCCATGTGCTTTTTAATGATAAAACAGACGCCGCCGTGATGATCAGTCCCTGACGCTTTAACCAGTTCAGCATCTTCGACCACATGATAGGCTTTGCGGTTAGCCGCCAGCCAGCGCAGCGTTTCACGAAAACGCGGTGTCACACTCTGAATAAACCAGGCGCGGACAATGGATTCCGGACGACTCTGGAACAATGCCTGGCAGGCATTCTCACCGTAAACCCGGGTTTCTTCCTGACGCTGTTTACGGATAACTTCCGGGTCAACAATATTTCTGACGCCGGTATCCGGTTGTGGTTTCAGGGGCGCTTCCGACGGAGCACGGGATACGGTACGCCACGGGGAATGGGATTTCTCTTCCTGACGACGACCTGGCTCCTGCTGACGTGACGGAGAGTGACCTCCTTTGCCTGTCCGCGGGTTACCGGTACGTTGACGGGTATTATCCTCGTTGCGAACATACATCACTTTTACTTTACTGCTTTTGCCTTTTAAATCGTCGCTCATTCTTTCCTCCTGTTCCTCGAGCGCGAAGATTACCTGATGTCAGGCTTCTAATCTATCAACTTTGTTTTTAATGCCGTCATCTATTATAGCTATCGACAGATCCTGCTGGCTCCGTCTGTCATGATCTCTGATAATAATAGGTAGTTTTACCGGATAATCCCAACCCGAGGTGATGATGAATACTGTATGCAGCCACTGTCTTGCCACCAACAGACTCGCAGAAGAACAGATCAGCGAAGCTGCAAAATGTGGTCGCTGTAAAGCTCAGCTGTTTGACGGCGAGGTTATTAATGCCACCAGCGCTACGCTGGACAAACTGTTACAGGATGACCTGCCGGTAGTGATCGATTTCTGGGCGCCCTGGTGTGGCCCCTGTGTCGGTTTCGCCCCGGTTTTTGAAGAGGTTGCAGAACAGCGCGCCCGACAAATCCGTTTTATTAAAGTAAACACAGAACAGGAAACTGCGCTCAGTAGCCGTTTTCGTATCCGCAGCATACCGACACTGATGATATTCCGTAAAGGTCAGCATCTGGATACCCTGGCCGGAGCACTGCCGAAAGCGTCGTTTGAACAATGGCTGGACGAATCATTATGATTTGTCATTAAACAACCGGGCCGGACTACGCAGGAATGCGCTTTTCTATTACACTGCGCTTTTTCCCTGTTAGTGAAAAGTTATGTTGGAAAATGCCGTCCTGACACTCAGGGCACAACGTCTGGCAAGAGCTACACGTCCGTTTCTGGCCCGCGGAAACCGGGTAGTCCGTTGTCAGCGCTGCCTGTTACCGGTTCCCCGCTGCCTGTGCCAAACTATTACGCCGGTACCTGCCCGCAGCCAGTTTTGTCTGGTGATGTTTGATACCGAGCCGATGAAACCCAGCAATACCGGCCGGTTAATTGCAGATATTTTACCCGGTACAACTGCTTTTGAATGGTCACGTACCGCCCCGCCACAGCCATTACTGGATGCAGTGAACGATCCCCGGGTCAGCCCTTTAGTGGTATTTCCCGGTCATTATGCCGCTCCGGGCAGAGAGGTGATGACCACCCCGCCTCGCAGTGGAAAACCGCCGCTATTTATTATGCTGGATGGTACCTGGACTGAAGCGGCGAAAATGTTTCGCAAAAGCCCCTGGCTGGATAAATTTCCGGTAATGTCATTAAATGTTACCCGTCCCTCTGATTACAGCCTGCGTGAATCCCCCTCTGCCGGACAGCACTGTACCGCCGAAATTGCGATAGCACTGCTGGAGCAATCGGGAGACAGCGCCGCTGCCAGCGGACTGCTTACTCATTTTGAAAATTTCCGGCAGCGTTATCTGGCAGGGAAACCTTCACATCAGGCCTCCCTCACGAAACAACAGCCACAAACCGGTTAAACTCAAATAGTTGATGTCCGGAGGATAACGATGAGCCAGAAAGGCCTGGAAGCATTACTAAAACCCAAATCCATTGCAGTTATTGGCGCATCAGATAAACCTGGCAGTGCCGGTCATCTGATGATGCGTAACTTACTGGCAGGGGGATTCAGCGGTCCGATACTTCCGGTAACCCCTGGCTGGCAGGCTGTGTGTGGCGTACTGGCCTTTCCTGATATCGCACAACTTCCGCTGGTGCCGGATCTGGCCGTTATTTGTACCCATTCAAAGCGTAATATTGACATACTGCAACAGCTGGCAGAAAAAGGCTGTAAAGCCTGTATTATTCTTTCCGCATCGCGTGACCAGTTCCGTGAGCTGAAAGCCTGTGCCGGACGCTGGAGTATCCGGATCCTCGGCCCCAACAGCCTGGGACTGTTATCGCCCTGGCAGGGGGTGAACGCCAGTTTCTCTCCGGTGCCTATCCGGTGCGGTAAGCTGGCCTTTATTTCACAGTCTGCCGCCGTCTCTAATACCCTGCTGGACTGGGCGCAGCAAAGAAATCTCGGGTTTTCGTGGTTTATCGCCCTCGGAGACAGTATCAATATACATGCGGACGATTTACTCGACTTTCTTGCCAGGGACAGTAAAACCAGTGCCATTCTGCTTTCTCTGGAACATTCAGACGATGCCAGGCGGTTTGTTTCTGCCGCGCGCAGTGCTGCACGTAACAAGCCTATCCTGGTGATAAAAAGCGGCAGATGCCCGCAGGCAAGGCAATTACTCGGTACCCCGGACAGTCTTGATGCTGCCTGGGATGCAGCCATTCAGCGGGCAGGTATGCTGCGGGTCAAAGATACCCATGAGCTGTTTTCAGCGGTGGAAACACTGAGTCATATGCGCCCTCTGCGCGGGGAACGCTTATTCATTATCAGTAACGGTGCGGCACCTGCCGCGCTGGCGCTGGATGAACTGGCCGACAGAAACGGCACCCTGTCAGTATTGGACCACCACACCCTGCAGGCACTTCGCCGGGTGTTACCAGCGTCGATACCTGTGGCTAATCCGCTGAACCTGAAAGATGATGCGACCACAGAACGCTATTTATCTGCAATCAGCCTGCTGCTGGAGAGCCATGAAATAGATGCACTAATGATTATTCATGCCCCGAGTGCCGTGTCTTCTGCCAGCGAGAGCGCTGAAAAAATTATCCGTTTAGTCAGACAACACCCGCGTGGCGGGCGAGTCACCTTACTGACCAACTGGTGCGGAGAATACTCTTCCCGCGATGCCAGGGCAGCCTTTACACAGGCAGGCATTCCAACCTGGAGAACACCAGAAGGCACGGTAACGGCATTTATGCATATGGTCGGATACCGCAGGAATCAGCAACAGCTGCGTGAGACGCCGTCATTTCCTGCCCGTTTACCCGAAAATCGCCTCACTGTACGCCAGCAGTTACAACAGCGACTGACCGCAGGTGATACACGGCTGGATACCCATGAAGTCCAGGCTATTTTTCAGGGGTATGGTATACAAACTCTGCCAACGTGGGCCGCCGCCGATAGCCAGCAGGCCGTTGCGATTGCCGAAAATATCGGTTACCCGGTGGCCGTGAAACTGCGCGCGCCAGACATTCCCCATAAGTCCGGGATCCAGGGGGTGATGCTCTATTTACAGACTGCGGCGGATGTTGCGAATGCCGCCGATGCCATCCTGACCCGAGCCCATAGCGCCTGGCCAGAAGCCAGGGTTCAGGGATTAATCGTCCAGAGTATGGCTCGCCGCGCCGGGGCAGAAGAACTGCGTATTTCTGTGCAGCCCGACCCGCTGTTCGGCCCGGTGATTATTCTCGGGGAAGGTCACGGTGAATGGCAAAACGCTCAGCACCCTGTGGTCGCCCTGCCGCCCCTGAATATGACACTGGCAAAAATTTTAGTAACTCAGGCAATCTCCCGGGGTGCGATTCGGGGCAGAAATGCCCTGCAGGCCTTAGATATTAATACTGTCAGTCAGTGCCTGGTGCAGATTTCCAATCTGATTATCGATTGCCCGGAAATTGAACGGCTGGATATTCACCCGTTACTGGCGGACGGAAATAATCTGACCTTACTCGATGCAACCCTGATACTGACGGCATTTTCCGGAGAGAGTGAGGCTCGCCTCGCTATTCGCCCTTATCCCCAAAGGCTCGAAGAGAATGTCACACTTAAAGATGGCCGTCAGTGCCTGTTCAGACCGATACTTCCTGAAGATGAACCGGGATTAAAAACCTTTATCTCGCGGGTGACGAAAGAAGATCTTTATTACCGGTATTTTAGTGAAATCAATGAGTTTACTCATGAAGATTTAGCCAATATGACACAAATCGATTATGATCGGGAAATGGCTATTGTTGCCGTTCAGCCCGCCGCTAACGGTGAAGAGATTATCGGGGTAACCCGTGCAATTTCAGATCCTGATAATATTGATGCTGAATTTTCGATACTGGTCCGCTCAGACCTGAAAAATATCGGGCTCGGCCGCCGGCTACTGGAAAAAATGATCCTCTATACCCGTCAGCATGGCTTACAGCAACTAAACGGAATTACCATGCCTGATAATCAGGGGATGATTGCACTGGCACATAAGCTTAATTTCAGGGTGGAAAGACAACCGGAGGATGGGATTGTCACTCTGCAATTGATACTTCATTCTCCTGAAAAGTAGCGTACAGAAAAGTAAAATTATCACGGCAAGACATGGTTAATGTTACACTTCACGATCGAGACCATGCCGTTGTCGGTTATGACGATACATTGAACAGAGAAGAAGCGCCTAGTGATGTTGTCAAAATTCAAACTCAATAATCACCAACAATACCTCGCGCAACTGCCCGGCCTTTCACAATCAGCCGCCGATTTTACAACCCTTTATTCGCCGGCCGAATTTCACCGAACCCTGCTGGAAAAAATTGCCACGGCCACCTCACGTATTTGTCTTGTCGCCCTTTATCTGGAAAATGACGAAGCCGGACGCAGCGTGATGGATGCACTTTATGCCGCCAGGCGGATAAATCCCCGGCTGGATATTGCGATTTATGTCGACTGGCATCGCGCCCAGCGCGGCCGTATCGGTGCAGCCAGGGGAGTCACCAATGCTGACTGGTATTGTGAGATGGCAAGTGCTAACCCGGAGATTGCAATACCGGTGTATGGTATCCCGGTCAATACCCGTGAAGCACTTGGCGTGCTTCATCTGAAAGGCTTTATCATAGATGACTGTGTCATCTATAGCGGGGCAAGCATTAATAATGTCTATCTGCATCAGCAGGAACGTTACCGCTACGATCGCTATCAGATCATACGTAATCCGGCGCTGGCAGATACCATGTTTGAGTGGGTCGATATTAACCTGAAACAGGCAGAAGCCGTTCATCGCCTCGACCAGGCCGGGCGACCTTCCAGCCCCGAAATTAAAAATGAAACCCGTTTATTTCGTCAGGAACTCCGTACCTTCAACTATCAGTTTGAAGATCAGGCTGTCTGTGATCAGCTGAGTGTGACTCCGCTCGTCGGGCTGGGGAAGAAAAACCTGTTAAATCAGACCATTTTTCATCTGATGCCTTGCGCAGAACATAAACTGACTATTTGTACACCTTATTTTAACCTGCCGGCTATCCTGGTCAGGAATATCATCCGGCTATTGCGTCAGGGTAAACAGGTCGAAATTATCATCGGCGATAAGACCGCAAATGATTTTTATATCCCTCCCCGGGAGCCGTTTAAAATCATCGGCGCTTTGCCATATTTATATGAAATAAACCTGCGTCGCTTTGTCAGCCGTCTGCAATATTACATTGATAATCAGCAACTGACCGTACGTCTGTGGAAAGACGGAGAGAACAGCTATCACCTGAAGGGTATCTGGGTCGATGATGAATGGATGTTGTTAACCGGTAATAACCTGAATCCCCGCGCCTGGCGACTGGATCTGGAAAATGCCATTCTGGTACACGACCCGCAGCATGAATTACTGGAACAAAAAGTCAAAGAGCTGGCACTGATCCGCGAGCATACCTCGGTGATTGACCACTATAACGATCTGGAAAGTATTGCCGAGTATCCGGCACGGATAAAAAAACTGATCCGTCGCCTGAGACGTATCAGGATAGATCGGCTGATCAGCCGTATCTTATAATTTTCCGGCCCTGCCATCGCAGGGCCTTATTCTCCGGCTCCGTCAGTATTTATCTGACATCCCCTAAGATATAAAAATCCGGAAACCCTGACAGGTTTCCGGACACCGGTATCACTACAGACTTGCCAGCAGAGGAACAAGAACGACTACAACGCCATTCCTTTGCCCTTCTTATGCAGCCCCAGCGCTATCAGGAAAGAAATTGCCCCCATCACTGACACATACCAGAAAAAAGTACTCTCAGTGCCGACATCCTTCAGTAGCAAAGCAACGTATTCCGCAGAGCCACCAAAAATAGCATTGGCTAATGCATAAGGCAGACCGACCCCCAGAGCCCTGACTTGCGGCGGGAACATTTCGGCTTTAAGTACGCCGCTGATAGCCGTATAAAAACTGGTGATCAGTAATGCAACCGTAATTAATAACAAGGTCAGAGCACCACTGTTGCCCGGAGTCTTTAATAAGGTGAGTAACGGTACCGTGCAGATGGCGACACCGGCACCGAAAATCAGCATTGATGCACGGCGGCCTATTTTATCGGACAACGCACCAATCAATGGTTGTATCACCATAAAAATCAATAAAGCGCAGGTCATGATCAGGCTGGCTGACTTCACATTAAAGCCGGCAGTATTGACCAGGTACTTTTGCATGTAGGTTGTAAAAGTATAGAAGCTTAATGATCCTCCGGCAGTAAACCCGATAACCATCAAAAAAGCGCGCCAGTGATTTTTCAGTAAGCTGGTAATACTTCCTGCATCTTTATCATTACGGGTTGTGGTATCAGAAGTTTCATGCAGTGAGCGTCTTAACCAGACAGCAACGACAGCCAGTACCGCGCCGAGAATAAACGGTATTCTCCAGCCCCAGGTCCGTAATTCCTGATCAGACAATATTTGCTGCAGTATAACAACCGTCAGTACAGCCAGTAATTGCCCGCCAATCAGCGTGACATACTGAAAAGAGGCATAGAAGCCTTTACGCCCCTGTACTGCGACTTCACTCATATAGGTAGCACTGGTGCCGTATTCCCCGCCTACCGACAGTCCCTGTAACATACGGGCCAGCAGTAGCAGCGCCGGAGCCCATACCCCGACGACAGTGTAAGAAGGTAAGCAGGCGATAACCAGTGAACCAAAACACATCATGCATACGGAGATCAGCATTGAGTTTTTACGACCATAACGGTCCGCAATATAACCAAACAGCCAGCCACCAATCGGACGCATTAAGAATCCGGCAGCGAATATACCTGCGGTTTTTAACAGTTGCGAGGTTGTATCGCCTTCCGGAAAGAAGATATGCGCAAAATATAATGAGAAGAAGGAATAGACATAAAAGTCAAACCACTCAACCAGATTCCCTGAGGAAGCACCGACAATTGCTTTGATACGATCGGCGTTGGTCATTGGTGTTTCTGCGGAAGCTGCCGCAGAAAGGGGGCTCTTTATCATAGATGGCCTTATGTTTTATTAGACATTTATTGGTCACTCAAGCATAAGTATCACAGAATTAAAGTAAAGCTTATTTATCATTTTTTGTTATATCAATAAACCAAAAGTGCTGGCAGAAGCATAAGATAAGAGAAAACCGCAGATATTTAGTATTAATTGCGAAGATCAGCTGATTTAAAATATTAACTGGTGTTTTTCCGTCAAAGAAAAAGCAGATTTGTCTGTAATAACTGACAGACTGGCGGCTGATGCCCTTCTGTACAGAAAGTTAAGAACAATTTATGAACATTTTATTCCGCCGGGTATGCCATAAGAAGACAGTCATACGGGAAATACATCACAGAGATGCCGTTATTCTGTACAGAAGGATTTTAAAAAACCAATGCAAAAAGGCCATCCGTCAGGATGGCCTTTCTGTCTTATTGGATGCCTGGCAGTTCCCTACTCTCGCATGGGGAGACCCCACACTACCATCGGCGCTACGGCGTTTCA
>NZ_JAERJS010000023.1:0-58371 GCF_018257525.1 Tatumella sp. JGM130
CATATGGATACCGGGATAATGAATACTTCTTCCTGAAGATAAAAGCAGCGTTCCCCGGTAAAACGCGATGAACCATTAATCAGGCCCTGTAACCGGGTAATATAGGAGGCTCGCTGACCGATCCCCATCGGAATTGCCAGCGGGACCGCAATCAGCCCCGCATACTGACAGGCGAAAAATGACTCAGCAAACCCGGCGCTGGTTTCGGCAATTAAGCCAACACGGTCACCTTTTTTCAGCCCCAGCGACAGCAAACGACCGGCGGCAGAGACTGCCCGTAGCCTGAGTTCAGTGTAGTCCAGTACTTCAGTCAGCTGATTACGGCGATCATAGAAATTCATTCCGCTGTTTCCCCGGGCAGCATAATCTAACGCTGCCGTCAGCGACGGAAAATCAGCATAACGCATGGGAAGAGAATGGGTAGCACTGGTTTCTTTCACAGAAAAATTAGCCATAAATTTAATTCACCAACGACGACAGATATTATTGGTTGAAAAACTACTGTTTTATTTTTTAAGACATTCACTGAATAGTGCTTTCCCCGGAGAAAAACCTCCCGCACTAAAGGATAATATTTTTATTTCAGCTTACCTCCGTGAAAATAACAAGCAGCAGCTAAACTCCCCTGCTATAACCGGAACATTATAAAGTCACCTTGTATTATCGGCGATCGAACAAAGTTAAACATATCGTAAACAATAACCGGAAGTAGTTTAAAAGTGAATCTCTGATTTGTTTTACCGCACCCAAAGGCATTAAGTGATAAAAATACAGTATAACAGATTGAAAAAATCTTAAACTCCGATTAACAGGAGCTAATCATTAATTAACTATTATTTTGAATAGCACCAAACGATTAACGCTTTATAAAAATATCTGTCATTACTTTTCATCCGCAAGAGAATAGCAATAGCCATCGGATATAATATGAAATTATATTTTCCGCCAGTTATTATTCAGATAAATGAAAGAAATAATGCTGCTGAGGCAGTGAGTATATCCGTTATATAAATACCCCGTTACTGACCGGTACTGGCTGATGCCGGTAATATTATTTAAGGCTTTTTATGATTCAAATTGACGCTGTACAGGATAAAGACGATCTTAAAGATTTTATTAATTTTCCTTCATCATTGTACCCTGATGACCCGAACTGGATCATTCCTTTATTTGTCGAACGTGCAGAACATCTTTCAGACAAAAATCCGGCTGCAGAACATATCGAATGGCAGGCGTGGCTGGCCAGAAAAAATGGTCATATCGTCGGACGAATTACGGCACAGATCGACCGCCTGCATCAGCAGTTATACGGTAACCAGAGTGGTCATTTCGGTATGATTGATGCTATCGACGATAATGCCGTATTCGCTGCATTATTTACTGCTGCAGAGGCCTGGCTGCGGTCCAAAGGGGCAGTGATGATTACCGGTCCCTTTAGCCTGAATATTAATCAGGAAAGCGGATTACTGATTGACGGTTTTGATACCCCGCCGTCGGCGATGATGAACCACGGTAAACCCTATTACGCTGCCTGTCTGGAACAACAGGGATACGCTCAGGATACGGATTTACTGGCCTACCGGATGCAAAGGACAGACCTGTGTTTCTCAGACTCACTGAGAAAACTGATGTCACAGGCCAGCAGCAAAGTCACCCTTCGGCGTCTGGACCGTAAGCAGTTCTCCGCAGAAATGCAGTTGCTGCGTGATATTTTCAACTCCGGCTGGCAGCACAACCGCGGATTTGTCCCCTTTACTGCCCATGAATTCGCCACTATGGGGGGACAACTGAAATATCTGGTGCCCGATGATATGATTTACATTGCCGAAATCAATGGCGTGCCCTGCGCATTTATCGTCGGCCTGCCCAATATTAATGAAGCCATTAACGGCCTGAATGGCAGCCTGTTCCCCTTTGGCTGGGCCCGGCTATTGTGGCGATTGAAAATCCGTGGTGTACGCACAGCCAGAGTCCCTTTAATGGGGGTCCGTCACGAATATCAGTTCAGCCGCCTCGGGCCGGTTATTGCCTTATTACTGATCGAAGCATTACGTGAGCCTTTCGCCCGCCACCGGATTGATTGCCTGGAAATGTCGTGGATTTTGGAATCGAATAGCGGAATGCGCACTATCCTGGAGCGGATTGGTGCCGTGGTTTATAAACGCTACCGTATCTATCATAAACAACTGTCATCGCCGGTATAGCCTCAGCCCCCCCCCACAGGGCAATTACCCGTTGACCTGTGACAGACGAAGAACTGTGACTGAGAAGGCGGTAATCACCCTGTTACTGCCGGTGCTGACCGGCCAGCGCGGGTTAACACTGACCGCAACAAGGAAAATATTATTTTTATGAATCTGAGCAGAAAAAAAGGATTAGCAAGATTAACTGCCAGTATCAATAACTCCTGGCAGGGGTTTAAAAATGCACTCTCTACGGAAGAGGCTTTTCGTCAGTTAATCATTATTAATAGTGTGCTGCTGGTCATTATCCTGTTTTTGCCTGTCCCGCCGCTGGAAAAACTGCTATTGATCGCCTGCAGTTTCTTGTTACTGGTGGTGGAACTCCTGAATACGGCCATCGAAACCGTCGTTGACCGCATATCCTCACAGATCCACCCCCTTTCAAAAAGAGCAAAGGATATCAGCGGTGCCGCCCAGCTGGTGGCCGTAACCCTGACTATTCTGGTGTGGACCGTGGTACTGGTGTGGGGCTGATGGCCAGTTAATTTTCCCGCCACTGACCTACACTGCTTCTCAGAATTATCCCTGCTCAAGCCACCTTTTCGCTGCTATACTTTAGCCGTTTTCATCTGAAACCGGCCAGTGACCGGGCAGTGGAACAACAATACTGATGGTGCAATACCCTTCCCGGCAGGTTTCGGCTGCCGGCTGTACCGGTCTCCGTGTTATCAATAACCGGCCGGAAACATCTTAATTATTGATGTTAATTCATTTGCATACACTAATCATAACGACAGAGCCGTGGGTGGCAGGCTGGAGTATCGGTTATTTAAAGGAGCAATAATGTTAAATAAACACGCTGCTGGCGCAATAATGATCATTGCAGGAGCCATCTGTTATGGCATGCCGGGGATTATACTCAGTCTGGCACTCCGCCATGGCGCACACACCAGTAACATTATTGCCACACAATACTTATTCTCTTTTATTCTGTTTTTTGTGCTGTCGGAGTTTACCCGGAATAAAAAAGCCACCATCCCGACCAGAGAAAAAGCTATCGCCTTGTTTACAGGGATGCCGCTACTGGGCGTCACTTACTGCTTTTTTCAGTCGGTCTTTTATATCGGAGTCCCGACAGCAACATTACTGATGATGCAGTCGTCATGGATTGTGCCGCTCATTAACGCCATTATCAGAAGAACGCCTGTCGCCCGTAAAGATATACTGTTGTTACTCTGTATTATCACCGGGGTCGCCATTGCCACCGGGGTCTTTCGCGGGTCGATGCGCCTGAACATTATCGGTATCAGCTGGGGACTGGGGGCGGCTCTCTGCTATAGCCTGGTGATACTTTCGTCGTCACAGATAGCCAAAGAAAGCCGTGTTATTGATAAGGCCAGATTACTGACTCTCGGGGCGTTTATTACCGCCATCTGTGTCATGAAAGATAACGTCGATATTTCGCCGTTTACCACCGACAGTTACTGGTCGCTGTTAACCGCCGTATTCTCGTCAATACTGCCCGTATTACTGTTCGGGCTGGGGATGCCAAGAACCGCCCCGTCACTGGCCGGTATGCTGGTGACCATCGAATTGCCGGCGGCGTATGTCTTTTCGTACCTGATTCTGGCCGAAAAAATCAACATCGATCAGATTGTCGGCTGTCTGATTATTGTCTTGTCACTGGTAGTACCGGGGCTTATCGGTAAGTATAAATCCCGCTGAAGTTTCTGCCCTGCTACACTCCGGCCTGCGTCGGCGAAAGCTCAGGCCGGTAGCGCAGTGCTTCAATCAGCAGGGAAAATGCTGCCGGGTGCTGTCTTCGGCTCGGATAATAGAGAGAGTACCCGGCAAAAGCCGGGCACCAGTCATCAAGTACCGTCAGTAACCGTCCCCCGGCAATCGCCTCTGATATCTGGTCCGCGGGGACAAATACCAGTCCCAGCCCGCAAAGCGCTGCATCAATGCGTTGTGAAAGGCTGCTGATGATCAGTGCCCCGTTAACCCGTACCCGCAGCGGCTTGCCCTGTGCTTCAAATTCCCAGTGATACAATGCACCGCTTCCGGGCAGGCGCATATTAATACACTGGTGTTGCAGTAAATCCTGCGGAGTCTGCGGGATCCCCCGTGCGGCAAAGTAGTCCGGAGAACCGGCAACCACCATCCGTATATCGGGGCCGATAGGTACTGCCACCATATCTTTTTCGATACTTTCCCCGAGCCGGACTCCGGCATCAAACCGCTGCTCAACAATATCGATAAAACGGTTATCGGCCACCAGTTCAATACTGATTTGCGGATACTGGCGGGTAAAGAGCTTTATTTTAGGCCATAGCAGGCTTTCCAGCGCATGCTCACTGACAGACAACCGTAAACTGCCTGTCGGCTGACCACTCAGTTGTAACAGGGCATCAAACTCCTGTTCCAGTGCCGACAGGCGCGGTGCCAGACAGGCAATCAGCCGTTCTCCGGCCTCAGTCGGTGCCACACTGCGGGTAGTTCGTGTCAGCAACCGCAGGTTAAGGCGGTTCTCCAGGGCTTTCATCCCGTGACTCAGCGCCGACTGGGATACTCCTAACCGGGCCGCGGCTTTAGTAAAGCTGCGTTCCCTGGCTACCACCAGAAAGTTTTGTAGTTCGTTAAAATTTTCTTTCAGCACAACCCGCTTCCTTATTTACGACCCATCCGCCTGCCGGGGGGAGCAGGCGGCGAACACAATATGGCCGGTAATAGCCCCTGACCGGATAGCACTGTGCCTGAGTGCCATCGCTGCCGCCATTTACTGTCCGGCCGGTGCCGGTTCTGCAAGAGATTTACGTTTTATCAGGGTTGCCGCTGCCAGAATCAGCATGACCAGCGCTTCGGCGGCCAGAAACCCGGCCATCGCCTGCGGGTAACTGCCCTGCTGATGATACTGATGCAGGTAAACTGCACCGGCAACGGCAGGACCTAATCCAAGGGCTGCCTGCTGCAGGGTACTGAGAATCGCGCTTCCGGCCCCGGCATCGCTGGCCGGGATATCCCGCATCCCTACCCGGTAAAAGCAGTTAACAATAATTGCCTGACCCAGCCCAAGTAAAATGCTGCCCGGGGCGATAGCCAGGGCGCCGGTTGAATTCCCCAGTATCCAGAGGGTCATCATCAGCACCAATACCCCGCTGACCTGAATTAAAATGCCGGTCAGTAACACCGGGGCCGTCGAATAACGACGGATCAGCTTCGGGGCATAGAGTGCCGACAGAAAATAAGCCACTCCCAGCACAATAAAACTGTTTCCGGACTGTAAGGGCCCCATTCCGGCACCGGCCTGTAACGTCAGTGCCATGCAGAACATAAATCCTGACCAGCAGCTGAAAAAAAGAAATGCGATCAATAAACTAAAGCGTACCCCTGGCAGTTTCAGCAAATGCGGCGGTAACAGCGGCTGCTGACCGCGCTGTTGCTGGGCCAGCGCCCCTTTACGCATCAGTAATGCCAGTGGCACAGTAATCAGCAGCATCACTTGCATTTGCCACGGCCAGTGCAGAGAGGGGCCGAGAGCCAGCGGAAACAACAGACAGCAAAGAATGATTGCCAGTAACAATGTGCCCTGCCAGTCGATACGTGATGCCCTGTCACTGCGGGTTTCAGGAATAAAGTGCCGGCTGAACAGCAATACCAGCAGGCAAATAGGAACATTAATAAAAAAGGCATTACGCCAGCCCAGACCGGCGATATCCGCCGAAACCAGCCAGCCGCCCCCCATCTGACCGATAATAAAGGCGATACCGCCGATCCCGCTGTACAGACTGATCGCCCGCGCATGGGCAGTGCCTTTCAGCGTCACATGCAGAGTGGCGAGGATCTGCGGGACAATTAATGCCGCTCCGGCCCCCTGTATTGTCCGCGACACTAACAGGGTATTGACGCTTCCGGCCAGACCACAAAATAATGAAGCAATACCAAAAATAACCACCCCGGCCAGCAGTACCCGCCGCCGGCCATAGTTGTCACCCAGTTTACTGCCAACGGCCAGACAAACAGCAAATGCCACCCCGTACAGGGCGACAATCAGCTCCAGATCTGTGGCAGTACTCGCCAGAGAACGGGTAATAGAGTCCAGTGCCACATTAGTAATCGACGTATCGATCAGTGGCAGCATTTGGGCGGTTAATAACAGTATCAGGCCGATTTTCCCCGGCGAGGCAGGTGAAGCGTTCATTGAAACTCCGTTGCGTGATTCACTTTCTGGCCGTAGTATTGACGATAATTTAACAGGGTACCAGTAGCTGTTTATACTGGTACTGGCACTACTATGCAGGAGTTTCAGTGACTATCATCACCCGCCAGGCCACCCTCAGTTCTCCTGAAAGAAACAGCCGCCAGCTGCTGGCCACCTTTTTACGTACCCGCAGAGAAAGTCTTGATCCTCAAAGGCTTGGATTACCGCGCAGTGGCCGTCGCCGGACACCCGGTCTGCGCAGGGAAGAAGTGGCCATGCTGGCCGATGTCGGGGTGACCTGGTATACCTGGCTGGAACAGGGCCGGCAGATGAAACCTTCGGCTGCCGTACTGGCCTCGGTCAGCCAGGCACTGCAATGTACCCCGGCCGAAACCCGCTACCTGTTTATACTGGCGGGACTGCCGGTGCCCGGAGAGCCGCCTTCTTCCGTGTGTCAGCAAGCCGGGCCCGCTTCCCAGCGGCTGCTACGATCGCTGATGCCTAATCCGGCGGCACTGGAACGGCCTAATTTTGATCTGATTGGCTATAACCAGAGTTTTTGCCGGTTAATGGGCGTCGACCTGGATCAGGTACCGCCGGAAGATCGCAACTGTATTTATCAGTACCTGACCAGTGCCGAATGGCGCAGCCGTTTCTGTGGGGAAGACAAAGTGTTACCCGTATTTGTCGCTTATTTCCGTGCCGGAATGGCAGAATACCGCGGGGACCCGCGCTGGGATACGCTGCTGGAACGTTTTTTTACCGTATCTCCGCGGTTTCATGAATTGTGGAATCAGCACTATGAAATCCGCAGCATCGAAAATCATATAAAGAACTTTAACCATCCGCAACTTGGTACTATTACTCTGCAGCAGATGAACTGGTATTCAGCACCACGCGATGGTTCGAGGTTGCTGGTTTATCTGCCACTGGATGCCAGTGGTGAAAAGACTGTCGCTGCCCTTGCTGCCGGCCCGCAGGCCGGTCAGTCCCCCCATGACAGGGAATAATCCGTTGTCATACATGAAAGCTGCTGTCGGCGATATCAGTAATAAACATATGGCCCGGAGCGTGGCTGATAGCAAAAGGTAACCGCGAGGCCATCACTGCCGCCTGGGGAGTCACTCCGCAGGCCCAGAACACGGGGATTTCCCCCGGTTTAATCTGTACGGCATCACCGAAGTCAGGCTGCGCCAGATCACGGATCCCCAGTGCCGCAGGCTCACCAATATGTACCGGCGCACCATGTACTGCGGGATAGCGGGCAGTGATTGCCACCGCATCTGCTACCCGATCCGCCGCCACCGGCCGCATTGAAACCACCATTTCGCCCTGTAAACATCCCGCCGGACGACACTGACGGTTAGTGCGATACATGGGGACATTACAACCGGCGCTAATATGCCGGATCTCGATACCGGCTTGCTGCAACGGTGTCTCAAAGGTAAAACTACAGCCAATAAGAAAGGTCACCAGATCCGGATGCTGTGCCCAGAGTGACGACGCATCGGCAATTTCTTCGGCCAGTGCGCCATCCCGCCAGACCCGGTATAGAGGAAGATCGCGGCTGATATCTGCGCCTGCTGCCAGCGGGGTCGTTGTTTTTCCGGCTTCTATCACATCCAGTACCGGACAGGCTTTGGGGTTACGCTGCGCATACAGCAAAAAATCCCAGGCCCTGTCGGCCGGTAAAGCAATCATATTGGCCTGGGTCATGCCGGGGGCAATACCGGCAGTCGGCATCACCCGCCCCTGACGAAATGCTGCCCGGGCAACCGGGGCGGTTACCCCCTGATATACAGCTGTATCATTATCTGCTGACATGCTTATCTCCGTTATATCGGTATTTGCGGCGAAACCGTTTTTTCTGTCGCGCCGCGAAAACAGTGATCAGGATGGCTGATTCTGATTAAGCGCCATCCCACGGGTTTCCGGAAGAGCCAGACAGGCGATAATCACCAGCAGATAGCTGCCTCCCGCCATATAACCAATCGCGGTCCCCAGCGGGATATAACCGCTGAGAAAGCCGACCATCCCCGGGAAAATAGCGCCGATAGCACGGCCAGCGTTATAACAAAACCCCTGACCAGAACCACGTATATGGCCGGGAAAAAGTTCACTGAGATAGGCCCCCATTCCCGAGAAAATCCCCGACAGGAAAAAGCCCAGCGGAAAACCGAGGATCATCATCACCTGGTTAGTGATCGGCAGTAAGGTATAGCCGCACACCAGCAAAATAGCGCAGACGGCAAACAGAATAAAACAGCGCCGGCGGCCTAAATAATCCGATAGCCAGGCACTGGTCAGATACCCGGCAAACGAACCGGCAATCAGGACCACCAGATAGCCGCTGGTATTGAGTACCGACAAGTGCCGCTCTGCTTTCAGGTAGGTCGGCAACCAGGTTGTCACGGAATAATAAGCTCCCTGCATACCTGTTGCCAGCAGACTGGCCAGCAGAGTAATACGCAGTATCCGCGGATGAAAGATCTGCATAAAACCGGCGGCAGATTGTCCGGTGGCCTGCCGCTGACGGCGGGCAGCAACAAAAATCTCCGGATCCTGCAATTGCCGGCGCAGAAAAACCAGCAGTAATGCGGGTAATGCCCCGACCCAGAACAGCACTCTCCAGGCATATTGCGCATCCACCAGCGCATATATTGCCCAGTAAGCGATAGCCGCAATACCCCAGCCAACCGCCCAGCTGCTTTGTACCAGTCCGACAGCTTTCCCCCGATGCCGCGCACGGATCATTTCGGCTATCAGTACTGACCCGACCGACCACTCTCCGCCGAAACCCAGCCCCTGCATCACACGGGTGAATAACAATTGCTCGGCGGATGTGACAAAGCTACTGCATAAGGTGAAGAAACTGAACCATAATACGATCAGTTGCAGGATCCTGACACGGCCATAACGGTCGGCCAGAATTCCGGCTATCCAGCCCCCGATCGCCGACGAAATCAGCGCGCCGGTTGCAATATATCCGGCTTCTGTTTTACTCATGCCCCACAGAGTAATAAAGGTCGGGATCATAAAGGTATAGATCATTGAATCGAACGCATCGATCCCGTACCCCATAAATGCCGCCGCCAGTGTCTTGCGCTCGCTGCTGTTTGTTTCTTTTAACCACATAATCGTCCCCTGCCGTCCGGTGTTGCAGGCCGTATATCACACGGCCCGTTTTTCAGGTCATCTGCATATATTTTTATTGGTTGTCTTACTGTCACAAGCAAGGCCCGTGCCAGTATTCTCCTGCCCCTGCAGGCGGTTGTTTACCTCCGCCAGCCATATTGTTGAACAATATTCAGGGCTGTGTTCCACTAGCGGACCGGCTCTGCCCGCAACGGCCTGCCAGGGAAGCACTTTTATAGTGCAGGCAAGGGGGCAGATAGCACCATAAAGGTGCATTTAGCGGATAACCGCTGGTCAGGACGGGTTATTTGGCATTTTCCTGCCTGATATGAGAATGTGAAGTGAATATCATCAATATTGCAGAGCTTATGGTTAATACTCCTGTTCCCGGGTTATCCCCACAAAATCTGGCTGACCGGATTGCCGATCAGTTAAGAAATGAATTAGTTCACGGAAAATATGCGCCGGGGATGCACCTGTCAGAAGCCGGTCTCTGTGAACAGCTGAACGTCTCGCGGAACACCCTGCGCGAAGCTTTCAGAGTGCTGATCAAAGAGGGCTTGTTGCAGCATATTCCTCACCGCGGGGTCAGTGTGATTGTCCCGACACTGGAAACGATTATTGATATTTACCGGGTACGTAAACTGATTGAATGCAGGGCTGTGTCACTGGCGTATCCGCTGCATCCGGCGGTGAAACGGATGCGCAGTGCGGTCAGCCAGGCAGAAGCTTATCAGCAAAAAAAACACTGGGCAGCGGTCGGCACTGCCAATATGGACTTTCACCGTGCGATTGCTGAACTGACCGACAGCCCGCGTGTTATTGCACTGTTTGATCACCTGCTGGCTGAATTACGGCTGGCGTTTGGTCTGCTGGATGATGCTGAGTTTCTGCACTCCCCCTATCTGCCGATGAACGGGCAGATCACCACTCTGCTGGAACAGCAACAACCGGATACCGCAGCAGAATTACTGAGTGATTATCTGCATCATTCGGAGCGGGTGATCATTGCCGCTTATAGCCGCCGGATGAGGACCGATAGCCGCGGCAACGGATTCAGCCATAAGTAATCCCCGTCAGCGCCCCCAGCCTGGCGATACTGCGTAAAGGGCCCCCCTGACTCAGGGAATATTCCCAGACATTACCGCCGAGGTCGGTGATCCACATCCGGCGGTTGTCCGCATCTCTGACCAGGGCTATCGCTTCCTGTAACCCGCGCGCCAGGATCTGGTGGTCGGTCAAACGGCCATCCACCAGCCGGGCACAGTTCAGAGAGTTCCCCCCGCTGGCGTCGTCACCACGATCCGTCCAGTACATGATCCCGCGGGCAGCATCATAGTCCAGGTCAATCGGTTCCGGCAGTCCTGACAGCATGACTTCAATATCCGGACGATTACTGGCTTCTGAACCGCGGGGCAGCCTCAGCCCGGCACGTAAGATCTGTCCCTGTCCCCCTTTCGGCGGCCCTTTCAGGGTCCAGTAAATATAGCCCTGCTGATTGTCTATCGCCACCCCCACACAATGCCGGGTATAGTCGCCGCTATCGGCCGGAAACAGGCCGGTTTGTACCAGCACCTTCAGGTCACTGCCATCTTCCCTGGCACAGAAAACCCGCATTCCTTCACGGTCACACCAGTACAACAGACCGTTTTCCGCATCATGGATTAACTGCTTACCGGTAACAAAGATCCCGTTTCCCGCCAGCAGACGACGATCACGGCCTTCTGTGGTCATCGACTCCAGTCGCCCGTCGGCCTGGAAAAACTCCGAACTATCGGCGCGGGTCGCAGCCCCCATATAAGTCACAAACAGGCGCCGGTTCAGAGGATCGATTGCAATACCGTCCGGATGGGTGTTAAGCCCGGCAACCAGGGTTCGTAATCCGCCAGTGTCAGGATCCAGTTCAAGGATCCGGCCCGGCGTAGTGACCTGCAAAAGATACAGTTTTTTGCCCATTTTATCGCTCCGCATCATCGTCATCTCAGATTCCTGTGCATATCAGGGGGCCGAAACAGCCGGGATTAATCGGCAATAAAACGTAATAATCGCTGACTGAGGCGGCGGTTTTCCCTGTCCAGCCGGTCAATCCGGTCCAGTAATGATAATGCGACGGCAATCCCCGGCCAGTCCAGCTCCAGCTCACGCTGCAGACGCTGTGCCCGGTGAAAGGCAGCGATCGCCTGGTCATCGAAGCGCCATTCCGCGGACGGAGTCTCCTGCTCTGCCGGACGGAGTACACCCAGCCCGATAATCTCCGTCAGTTCGGTCCGGGACAGTCCGGTATGCTGGCAAAATTCAGTGACCGTAAAGCGGATATTGACGGTAGCCATTATTTTTTCCCCCATCCCTGCCGCGGATCGTAGCCGGATCCGGCTTCCGCCAGCTGTTGCCATAACTCACGGCTTTTTTCATCCGTGGTTGCAGGGACCACTATTTTGATCACTGCGTACAAATCCCCCTGCTGTTTTTTACCGGATAATCCTTTCCCTTTCAGTCTCAGGCGTTTACCGGCCTGAGTACCGGCAGGGATGGTCAGCAGAATGCTGTCATGCAGGGTGGGTAACGCCACTTTGGTCCCCAGTACCGCTTCCCAGGGGGCGAGAGGCAATACCACTTCCAGATCATTACCCACCACATCAAATAACGGGTGCGGCGCAATACGGACCACCAGATAGAGGTCGCCCGCCGGTCCGCCGGCACTCCCCGGTGCTCCCTGCCCTTTCAGCCGGATACGCTCGCCGTCACCGACCCCGGCAGGAATTTTCACCTTCAGCGTTTTAGGGGTTTCGCGGATCACTGAGCCAAAGACGTCATACTCCGGCAGTGTATAACGGATAGTCCGGGTTTCACCGGTTTGTGCTTCTTCCAGAAACACAGCAACTTCGGTTTCAATATCCTGTCCGCGTTGCGGACGCTGCTGACGAGACTGGCGGCCCTGCTGGCCGAACATCGAACTAAAGAAATCAGAGAAATCGGCACTGTGCTCGTCACCGTAGCTGTGCTGAGACTGTCCGCCAGACTGGTGTGCATTAAAACGGGGATCGTTACGGTGCTGCCACAGCTGGTCATATTCTTCGCGGCGTTGTTGATCTTTGAGGACTTCATAAGCTTCCGCGATTTCTTTAAACCGCGTTTCAGCATCTTTTTCGGTGCTGACATCAGGGTGGTATTTGCGGGCCAGCCGCCGGTAAGCCGTTTTAATCGCTTTCAGGTCGTCGGTACGTTCAACGCCCAGGATGGCATAATAATCCTTTAATTCCATAGTATTATCTTCCGGATCAGTAAACAGAATTATACGGGATGGATAACGGTATTAGGGTTACCGTGCAGTAAATATAGTCCCCGCCAGGAGGATTTGCAGCGGTAATTTATCAGCCGCTTGCGGAAAAACACCGGCCGCAACACTCTGAGCTGAAGCCGGCAGAGGCAACAGGCCCTGACACCTCAGCTTACATTAATTTATCCGCCTGGCTGAAAGTATCCCTGTTGCCGGCCAGCCCTGCACTCTGCGGCCCCCCGCCCTTAGCAGCAGTCCCTGCTGTCAGGCATTGATCAGCGCATATAACACTGCGTTTATCCGGCGATGGCCACAGATAATATTTATTTACCTTACAACATAACTGCCGGAGGTTTGTGCCCGCGCCCGTTTCAGTCCGTATACAGAACTGTCAATCAGGACTACTTTATAGGTTGCTGCCGGCCGCGGACAGCATGCTAAATAATGTCACCGGCTTATCTGCAGGGAGAATATTGTGATTGAATTGATAATTGCGGCTCTGTTACCGATTGTTGTAACGCTGATGCTGGGGTTTGTCGCCGGATGGCACCATGACTTTGACGCCGGGCAAGGCGCGGTTCTGAACCGGATGGTGATGCTGTATGCACTGCCCCTGACATTATTTGCCGGAATGATGGGATTATCGCGGTCCGTGTTGCTCTCACAAGGAACAATTGCCTTGATTCTGCTGGCAGGGATGGCTGGCGGATATTTACTGGTGTTTCTGCTGGCACGGCTGGTGTTTCGCCAGGCCGCGGGGGTTGCCGCGTTACTGGCTCTGGCAATCGCCGGCCCGGCGGTGCCTTTTGTCGGTGTTCCGGTACTCGGCCATTTATACGGCACCATCAGTACCCTGCCGATCGCCCTGTGCAGCATTATTATGAACCTGTTCCAGGTACCGCTGACGTTACTGATACTTTCCTCTGGCGCACCTGACAGAAAAGACGCCGGATTTATACAGCATATTGTGCATACGCTAAAAGAACCGGTGGTGTGGGCCCCGCTGCTGGCGCTGGTGTTACTGCTGTGCAACCTGCATATTCCCGATCAGTTCCGCAATGCATTACAGCTGCTGGGCGGCACCACCGGCGGTGTTGCTCTGTTTGCCTCCGGGGTTATTCTTTATTCCTACCATGTGGTTTTTAACCGCGGCGTTATCCTGTCAGTGATTGCCAAAAATATTATTTTACCGCTGGTGATTATGGCCCTTGCCCTGTGGATGCATGCGGATAAGCAGACACTCGATTTATCGGTGATCAGTATGGCCATCCCCACCGCCTCAGTCTGCGTCATCCTGGCGGTGCAGTATAAAACCGCAGAGCAGGAAATGGCGTCGATTCTTTTCTTCAGTACTCTGTTCTCAATTCTGACCATGGGCGGATTATTATACTACCTCGGGGGGTAGCTAGCATTCCGCACCAGGGTTACCTGATAACCAGTCTCCCGGAGGTGTTGTATGACGACTCAAACCAGCAATGTCGCAGAATTTATGGTGTCCTGTCTCGAAGCAGAAGGGGTGGAATATGTGTTTGGTATTCCGGGTGAGGAAAATATTAAGTTTGTCAGGGCTGTCACCGCTTCCGATAAAATACGTTTTATCCTGGTACGTCATGAACAGGCAGCCTCGTTTATGGCCGATATTTATGGCCGCCTGACCGGAAAAGCCGGTGTCTGTACCGCAACCCTCGGCCCCGGGGCAATTAATCTGCTGCTGGGAACCGCCGATGCCCAGACCGATTCCAGTCCGCTGGTGGCTATTTCTGCCCAGGTCGGTCTGAACCGGATTTATAAAGAATCACATCAGATTATCGACCTTGTCGCCATGTTCAGGCCGGTAACCCACTGGGCTGAGACTATTTATACCCCGGCCGCCACCGCCGAAATGGTGCGTAAAGCCTTTCAGCTGGCCCAGCAGGAACGTCCCGGCGCCACTTATCTGGCGGTGCCTCAGGATGTTGAAGCCATGCCGGTGGACGCAACACTCACCCCGTTAATGCCCTCAGTGACAGGCCGCTCAGCCCCGGAAGATGCCGCGATACATCAGGCGGCAGAATTACTGCGTAACAGCCGCTTCCCGGTGATTCTGGCAGGCCACGGCGTCGCCCGTAACCGCGCTTCTGAGGCCCTGACCCATTTTGCGGAACACTACCAGCTGCCTGTCGCCACCACTTTTATGGGAAAAGGGGTGATCAGTGACCGCAGTACACAGGCGCTGGGTGTTATGGGGTTTATGCGTCATGATTACGAAAACTTCGCGTTCGATCAGGCCGACCTGATTTTGTCTGTCGGTTATGAGTTACAGGAGTTCGCCCCCCAGCGAATGAACCCGGATGCTGATAAAAAAATCATCCATATCAATACGTTCCTTCCGGATACCGATCAGCATTATGTGGCGGATATCAGTATTGTGGCCGATATTACCCTCAGTCTGCAGGCCCTGGGCCGGGCACTGGGGGAAGCACCGTTACACAGTCAGCCGGCTACCGCCCGTATTCGTCAGTTACGCCAGCAGGAGCTGGATAACGGTCAGCAGGATGACAGCTTTCCCCTCAAACCTCAGCGGATAGTCGCGGATATCCGCGCTGCGATGGGGGATGATGATATTGTGCTGGCCGATACAGGGGCAATAAAAATGTGGGTATCCCGCCTATACCCGGCCTGGCAGCCTCTGACCTGCCTGACCTCGAACGGCCTGTCAACGATGGCTTTTTCTTTACCCGGCGCGCTGGCGGCCAGGCTGGCTTTTCCACAGCGTAAAGTGCTGGCGGTAATGGGTGACGGCAGCTTTATGATGAACTCTCAGGAGATCGAAACAGCGGTACGTGAACAGATCCCGCTGGTGGTGCTGGTCTGGGTAGACGGCAGCTACGGACTGATTAAATGGAAAATGGATATGGAAGAAGGTGCCCATGATTCGGTGGATTTTGGTAACCCGGACTTTGTGAAATATGCGCAGAGCTTCGGGGCTCGCGGCTGTCTGATCGCCGAAGCAGCACAGCTGTTACCGGCACTGAACCGTGCCCTCGCAGAAGACGGCGTGACAGTCATCGCCTGCCCGGTGGACTACCGGGAGAATATGGCACTGGTCAGTAAGCTCGGTGAACTGACTATCGCCCTCTGAACGGCCTCCGGCAGACAATGCGTGACACTGTCACTTAATTACCGGAAGGGGATCGAGGTTCCGCCGGCAGAAAACAGTGCTATGCTGATAATACCCGCCCCATCTGCTGTCCATCCGGCACAGCACCTTGCTCCGGGCCAATGTGCCGCCGTCAGCCCGTCTTCAGGTGACTGCGGCGGTGCTCTCTGTGAACAGCAGCGATTAGCGGCTGCTTTTCTGTAAGGCATAAGGCAAAAGTATGACTGTGGATCTCACTAATAATCACGCCCCGTTCGGTACCCTGCTCGGTTACGCGCCCGGCGGCGTAGCGATTTACTCCTCCGATTACGACTCACTGGACAGTGAAGAGTATCCGGATGACTCGTCATTACGCAGTTTCCTCGGTAATGAATTTATGGGCTACAAATGGCAGTGCGTGGAATTTGCCAGACGTTTTCTGTATCTCAATTACGGTATGGTGTTTACCGATGTCAGAATGGCTTATGAGATTTTTTCTCTGCGTTTTCTGCGCCAGGTCATCAATGACGATATTCTGCCGTTGCAGGCCTTTGCCAACGGCTGTCCGCGCCCTCCTGTATCGGGTGCATTATTAATCTGGCAACAGGGCGGCGAATTTGCTGATACCGGCCACGTCGCGATGATTACGCGGGTATTTGCCGATAAAGTGCAAATTGTCGAACAGAATGTTATCCACAGTCCGCTGCCCGCGGGACAACAGTGGACCCGGCAACTGCCGTTGCGCCGACAGAATGGCCTGTTTTTTATTGATGATACCTTTGACGATACGCAAATCCTCGGCTGGATGATACAGACCTGTGATAACAGTGACAGCCTGCCGGAACCGGTGACTGCCGGTAAATTACTGGCAATCCACCCGCACAGAATCAGGGATAACGGCCAGTTTTCCGGTCCGTGGCTGAATGAAGACGATCCTGTTCAGTCGGCCTATATCCGTGCCAGCCATGGTCATATAATTAACGCCGATCCTCACCAGTATTTCACCCTTTCACGCAGTGCCGAACAGGAACTGATTAGGGCAACCAACGAACTGCATCTGATGTACCTGCACGCTACCGATAAGGTGTTACGGGATGATGCCCTGTTGCGCCTGTTTGATATCCCGGAAATCCTCTGGCCACGGCTGCGTCTGTCATGGCAGCGGCGGCGTCACCATATGGTGACCGGACGACTTGATTTTTGTCTGGATGAACGCGGGCTGAAAGTGTACGAATACAATGCCGATTCTGCTTCATGTCATACGGAAGCCGGAGTGATCCTCGGGAAATGGGCGCAACAGGGCGGAGTCAGTGCCGGAAAAGATCCCTGTCGCCGGCTGGTGGAAAACCTTTCAGCGGCCTGGAAACACAGCGATGCGCTGCCGTTTGTCCATATTCTGCAGGACGAGGATGCTGAAGAAAATTATCATGCATTACTGATGCAGCAGGCGTTAACCGATGCCGGTTTTGACAGTAAAATTCTTCATGGTCTCGGTGAGTTACACTGGAGTGCGACCGGATTACTGATTGACGATGACCAGCGGGAAGTTAACTGTGTCTGGAAAACCTGGGCCTGGGAAACGGTGCTGGAACAGCTGCGTCAGGAAACAGAAAACGATGCCACCGCTACCCTGCCGGTACGTACCGGTGAAGCCGATCAGGTGCGGCTGATGGATGTGTTATTACGGCCAGAGGTGATGGTATTTGAACCCCTGTGGACTGTTATTCCGGGCAATAAAGCTATCCTGCCGATCCTCTGGTCCCTGTTTCCGCATCATAAATACCTGCTGGATACAGATTTCACCGTAAATCAGGAACTGCAACAGACCGGCTACGCCATCAAACCTATCGGCGGGCGCTGTGGCAGTAATATCGGGCTGGTCAGCCATCAGGAGCAAATGCTGGATGAGACTGCCGGTAAATTTGCTCATCAGACTAATATTTATCAGCAGCTATGGTGTTTACCGCAGGTGGCCGGACGCTATATTCAGGTCTGTACCTTTACGGTCGGCGGCCACTATGGCGGAGCCTGTCTGCGTTCCGACCCGACACTGGTGATTAAAAAAGAAAGCGATATCGAACCCCTGCGCATTATTAAAGACAGGGATTTCAGCCGTTAACTCCGCCCTGTCCGTGGCAATCCTGCCACGGGCTTTTTTATAATAACGCCAGGAAATGTTCTCCGGCTTTACTCAGATTATGTCGCCGCCATGCCAGTGCAACCTGGGCGGTCAGCGGAGTGCCTTTTACCGGCAGGTAGCGTACGTTGGCCTGATCAATTTTACTCAGCGACGCAGGTATTATCGTATAACCAAAACCGGTGGCGACCATGCTGATAGCCGAGGTGGTCTGGGGTGATTGCGCAACATTGGGCGGAGTAAAACCTGCATCACTGCAGGCATTGATCACCGAATCATACAGCCCCGGAGAGATCTCGCGCGGGAAGATAATCAGCGTTTCGTTACGTAATTCAGCCAGAGAGCTGAGCTGATGATTCGCCGCCAGAGGATGATTAGCGGGTAACGCAACCACCATTTCTTCATTATCAATGATCCGGTACTCCAGTTCTCTGCTGCGGGCGCAGGGCAGCCGGATAAAGGCCAGATCAATCGCTCCCTTCAGCAGTTCATCCACCAGCGCTGACATATGCAGTTCACCGGGGTGCAGATTGATCATCGGATAATGGTCGCGGAAAGTGTGCAGCAAAGTGAACACCCGTGGATTGAGGGCCGTTGATGAGGCGAAACCAATCCGCAGCCAGCCACTCAGCCCGCGTCCGACACTGCAGGCTTTTTCAAAGGCGGCATCAGACATTTTCAATATTTTAATAGCATCTTCATATAGCACGCGGCCGGCATCGGTCAGTTCGACACTGCGGGTCAGACGGCGCAGTAACGGGCTGCCTATTTCGTGTTCAAGCCTCTGTATCTGCTGGCTGAGGGGGGGCTGTGATATCCCGAGATTTTCGGCAGCACGGGTGAAATTCCCCGCATCTGCCACCGCAACGAAATAGCGTAAATGGCGCAGTTCCATATCAAAAACGTCTCAAAGTGGGTACTGCATCATATTGGAATTATCTGCGGTGACCTGTCAACCTTTAGGCCACAAGGTTAAGTAAAAAACCGCAGGAAATAATCATGGAAACAGCAAGTTGCGGATGCAGCTGCATCAGCGATATCACCCGGGCAGCACTCAGACTGGAAAAAAAACAGGGTGAGAATGTCATTTATCAGGCTTCCCTGATGAGCGCCCTGTTGAGCGGTGTTTATGAAGGCGATACCACAATCCGTGAATTACTGGAGCACGGGGATTTCGGGCTCGGCACCTTTAATCATCTGGATGGTGAAATGATCGCTTTTAACAGTGACGTATTTCAGTTACGCAGCGATGGCAGTGCACGCAGCGCCCACCCGGACCAGAAAACGCCGTTCGCGGTGATGACTTTTTTCAACCCGACCCATGAATATACTATTGACCGCCCCCATACCCGCCAGCAGATCCATCAGATTATTGACGAAACGGTCGCCAGTAAAAACCTGTTTTGTGCCCTGCGCATCGACGGTCATTTCGAAAAGGTAGATACCCGTACCGTGCCGGAACAGCACCGTCCTTATAAACCGATGATGCAGGCTGTTGAAGAACAGCCGGTATTTCATATTCAGCGCCAGGACGGCGTGCTGATTGGTTTTCTGACGCCCGAGTATATGCAAGGCATTAATGTGGCGGGTTACCACGAACACTTTATTAATCAGCAGCGCAGCAGCGGCGGCCATGTGCTCGATTACCAGGTCAGTGAAGGGAAACTGACGTTTGGCACTATCGAAAAACTGCTGATTGATTTCCCCGGAGATAACGATTTCCGTAACGCCGATCTGAATCCGGACGATCTCAGTGCGGCTATCCAGTCAGTGGAAGGTTAACCCTCTGCGCGTAACGGCTAAGTAAGGATTTTACTGTGAAAGATACTGAGAAAAAAACCGGGTGGGAATGCGGCGCAGATTTGGTGGTCGCTCAGCTGGAAGAGCAGCAAGTTAAGTATGTGTTCGGTATCCCCGGTGCGAAAATTGACCGGGTATTTGACTCTCTGGAAGACTCTCCGATTATCACTGTTCCGGTGCGGCTGGAAGCAAACGCCGGATTTATGGCCGGGGCCATTGGTCGTCTGACGGGTAAAGCCGGTGTGGCGCTGGTCACTTCAGGCCCGGGGTGTTCAAACCTGATTACCAGTGCCGCTACTGCCACCTCCGAAGGTGACCCCTTTGTCGCCATCGGCGGGGCCGTTAGCCGGCAGGACCATCTGAAACAGGTACACCAGACCATGGATACCGTGTCGATGTTCCGTCCGGTCACCAAATATGCGGCCGAAGTTACCTCCTCATCGGCGATTGCCGAAGTCCTGTCTAATGGGTTCCGTGCCGCTGAGTTTGGCCGTCCGGGGGCATCATTTATCAGCCTGCCGATGGATATTGTCAACGAGCCCGCCAGCGGACATGTGCTGAGCGCACGCCTGCCGGCACTTGGCAGCGCACCACAAAAAGAGATTAATCAGGTTGCCGCACTGATCCGTCAGGCCAAAAACCCCGTATTGCTGCTCGGTCTGATGGCCAGCCAGACACGTAACGCCGATGCCGTACGCAAGTTACTGAGAAAAAGCGACATCCCTGTGACCAGCACTTATCAGGCTGCCGGGGTGATCGATCAGGATCACTTCTCACGCTTTGCCGGCCGTGTCGGTTTATTTAATAACCAGGCCGGCGACCAGTTACTGCGTAATGCTGACCTGATTATTACTGTCGGTTACAGTCCGGTAGAATATGAACCGGCAAAATGGAACCGCGGCGCGGCACAACTGGTGCATATTGATGTGCTGCCGGCCGAAAATGACAGTAATTACTCTCCGGATGTTGAATTAATCGGCGATATTGCAGAGACCGTCGATTTGCTGGCCGGACAGATTGATCAGCGTTATATATTAAGCAGCGGCACAGCCGCCATTTTGCAGGAACGCCAGCAGCAACGTGAGTTACTGTCGCGCAAGGGTCACAGCCTGCAGCAATTTGCCATCCATCCGTTACGGCTGGTGAGGGCAATGCAGGATATCGTGAATAACGATGTCACCCTGTGCGTGGATATGGGCAGCTTCCATATCTGGATTGCCCGTTACCTTTACAGTTTCCGTGCCCGTCAGGTGCTGATCTCCAACGGGCAGCAGACCATGGGCGTGGCACTGCCATGGGCGATTGGTGCCGCACTGGTTGACCCGCAGCGTAAAGTGGTGTCTGTGTCCGGAGACGGTGGTTTTATGCAGTCCAGTATGGAGCTGGAAACCGCAGTCCGGCTGGGCGTTAACCTGCTGCATATTATCTGGGTGGATAATTGCTACAATATGGTGGCGATTCAGGAAGACAAAAAATATGCCCGCACCTCCGGGGTGGATTTTGGTCCGATTGATTTTAAAGCCTACGCTGAAGCCTTTGGCGCCAAAGGTTTTGCCGTCACTTCTTCTGAAACGCTGGAAAGCACGCTGCGTGCCGCAATGGATGTTCAGGGCCCGGCGGTTATCGCCATCCCTGTGGATTACAGCGCCAATGCCCTGCTGATGAGCCAGCTGAATATGGCCGAAATGTTTTAACCCGCGGCGGTCATCACCGCAGGGGAGCAAAAGTGCTGCCCTGCGGCTGTGGTGATACGGGTTACGGACATGGGTTGTTACCCGGGTTAGCCGTTGCAAACACTTTCGCTGCAATAATTCGCCGGGGTTAAGCTACACTCTGAATTGCTGATTTATTATCCTATAACCGGAGGTTTCAGATGATAGCCGGATTTGTTGCCCTGATGATTGCTCACTCCCGTGTACTGCCTTTTTCTGTCGCCCTGTACTCTACGGAATCCCGCTGCCAGACCGCCATCAGCCAGCAGCAGCCAAAGTATCCGAAAACGCCACTGCTGTGTGGTGAGGTGATGCGCGGCAGCTATATGTAATGGTCAGTTGTCTGCCGCTGGCGGCACCATCCATGCGCGGGTGAAGTCAAACCAGCCGAGGTTATTCAGATGAATACCCTGTGCCTGCCCCGGACCTTTCAGCCGCATCCAGTGGTGGAACAGCGGCTGTAACCAGCCATCGCGGATCACTTCACGGGTCAGTTGTTTTGCCCCCAGTGTCTGCTCCCGCCACTGCTGTTGCCAGCCGGCAAACCGTTGCCTGTCCCCGCCGGATACTGAGTGTTTTAGCAGTGGCATCCCCAGCAGCCAGCTGCCGACGTGCCAGCTTTCAGGGACCGCAAAGTTAACCGTCCCCAGCCAGAGATCGGCTTCCGCATCGCCGCGCGCCCATTGCTGATACTCCAGCCCGAGCAGAGTCAGGGTAATATTGTGTTGCTGCAGCAGATGCTGCATTTCGCAGGCCAGCATGGCAAATTCCGGGTGCTGAAGATGATACGCCAGGGTCAGTTGCCCGCAGCCCTCTGACAGGCGTGTAAATGGCGGAATGGTCACCGGGCCGTCATCCATATAGTGCAGCCAGTCCGGTAACAGGCTGCCTGCAGGGATCCAGAATGGCCGGATCGGCGCAATAAAACGCTGGATCAGCGCGTAAGGGTTCAGTACTTCACGGATCCAGCGGCGGTGTTCTGGTTTTTTCCAGTAAGCCGAACGGCTGTCGCAGAGCAAAAAATAACCGCCTTTTTCGGGAAACATCTCACCGGAAACATCGTCCGGCGGGCCGCTCAGTCCTGCGGCCATCCCCGAAGTGTATTCGATATCACTCAGGCTGGAACTCAGCCATGCCGCCGGAGCAACCGGATGCAGCCGCGCGGTGGCTTCTGCCGGCGGCGCAGCCTCTCCCTGTTCCGATAAAGGCCAGACAATCACTTCGATATCATCCAGCAGCCCGCGGAAACCGAAATAGTCATCAAATGCCTGCATCCGTAAATGCCACTGATCATTTTCGGCGACAAAATACGGTCCGCTGCCGATCGGTCTGACAGCAAAGTCTTTGCGGCTGGCATGGTCAGCTGGCAGGATCAAGGCCGCAGTGTCGGTCAGTAATAAAGGTAATTGCGGATCAGGCTGGCTCAGTTCAATCACTACCGTCAGACTGCCCTGTGCCGTAACCTGCCGCAGGTGCGAAAACAAGGGTAATTCTGCGCTGCGGATTAATGAGGCCACCACATCCTTGCTGGTCAGTTCTTTACCATCATGGAAACGGACCGCCGGCCGCAGATGAAAAGACCACTTCAGCTCACTGCTCTGTGACCAGAAATGAGCCAGATCGGCTTCCGGCCGGCCACTTTGCGGATTAATACGGGTCAGCCCGCTGAAAATCTGTTTCACCAGATGCGCTTCTGAACGACGCAGAGGGGTCCCCGGGTACAGATGCGGCATGGTCCGGTAATAGGGGATCCGCAGAGACTGACGATCCTGGCGAACACTGTAGCCCAGTTTTTTCCTGAGCAATGCCGACACCAGCGGCTGCTGATTATCAAGTAACCGCACGGCGCTGCCAATGTCGCCGTCATCCAGCAGATGTTCCGCTTTTGCTAACAATAGCTGCTGTTCGCTGCAACGCAGGATCAGCCGCGACTGATGACCACGTCCCGCATTTGCCTGCCATTCCAGCCAGCCCGCATCCTGCATTCTTAAAAGTAATGACCGCATGTGCCGTTTGGTACAGCACAGCTGATCAGCCAGCGCCCCTAAGGTGGTAGTGATATCCCGTGACGGAAAATAGTTCAGTAATCTCAGATAATGTTGTTCAAGTCGTGTTACCGGCATAAAAGAGGAACTCCTTTAATAAAAACACAGCCGTTTTTACCTTCCTCTTTTTAGTTCATTATCAGAGTGACGACAAGTTTTAACAAATTTATCAGTGTGGTCTGCCGTCCGGACAACCTGAAAAAAACAGAGCGACAAGGAGTAATGTATGACCCGCCAGATTAATAAAGACACCACCATTTGTATGTCACTGGCCGCACGCCCCAGTAACTTCGGTACCCGCTTTCATAATTACCTGTATGACGCCCTGGATCTCGATTATCTGTATAAGGCCTTTACTACCCGCGATTTACCTGCCGCTATCGGCGGTGTCAGGGCATTAGGTATCCGTGGCTGTGCGATTTCAATGCCTTTTAAACAGCAGTGTATTCCGCTGGTCGATGAACTGGATGCCTCCGCCGCGGCGATTAATTCAGTCAATACTATCGTCAATACTGACGGTTATCTGAAAGCCTATAATACGGATTACATTGCGATCGCCGCCCTGCTGAAACAATACCAGGTCAGTAATCAGCTCAGTTTTGTCCTGCTTGGCAGTGGCGGTATGGCAAAAGCTATCGCCTGTGCCCTGAAAGATGCCGGTTTTAAAGACGGCTGGGTGATCGGTAACAATGCCGACAGCGCAGCGGAACTGGCGGAGCTTTGTGGTTTTCGTTCAGCGACCGATATGACATCGTTGCAACCGCAGTTACTGATTAACGCCACCCCTATCGGTATGACAGGAAGCCCGGACGCAGAGAAACTGGCATTTTCCGTCTCGCAGATACAGGCGGCAGAGATAGTTTTTGATGTGGTCGCCCTGCCGGAAACAACGCCGTTGATTAACTGTGCCCGTGAACTGAATAAAACCGTGATCACCGGTTCGGAAGTGTTTGCTATTCAGGCCGTTGAACAATTTGCACTCTATACGGGGATTCGTCCGTCGAACCAATTGTTCCGTGAGGCCGCCGCCTATTCACGACAATAATCTGCCGGCCTCTGTACCCGGTAAGCTTAAAACACCTGTTAAACCAATAATACGAACTGAAATATAAGGTGTATTCCATGAGTCAGCGAATGGTTGCAGTAACCGCCTGTCCTACAGGTGTCGCACATACGTTTATGGCCGCAGAGGCTCTGAAAACCGCCGCCGAAAAGCTCGGTTACCTGCTTAACGTGGAAACCCGTGGCTCCGTGGGCGCACGGGATTTACTGAGTGATGACGATATCCGGCAGGCAGATGTCGTCATTATTGCCGCAGATATTGATACTGATTTATCCCGTTTCGTGGGAAAACGTATTTACCGCACCAGCACCAGTGCGGCACTGAAAAACCCGCAGCAGGTACTGCAACAGGCCGGCGAGTCAGCCACTGTGTACAATACCGCCGCCTCCGGCAGGAGTGGCGGGACAAAAAACCAACTGCCCTCCGTCTACAAACACCTGATGACCGGGGTGTCACATATGCTACCGCTGGTAGTCGCCGGGGGATTATGTATCGCCTTATCTTTTGTCTTCGGGATTGAAGCATTTAAACAACCGGGCACCCTGGCGGCGGCATTAATGGATATCGGGGGGAAAGCGGCTTTTGCCCTGATGGTGCCGGTGCTGGCAGGCTATATTTCTTATTCGATTGCTGACCGTCCCGGGCTGGCACCCGGCCTGATTGGCGGTATGCTGGCCGCAACCGGTGGCGCCGGTTTTCTCGGCGGGATTGTCGCCGGATTTCTGGCCGGTTACACCGCCCGCTTTCTGACGCAGAAAATCCGTCTGCCGGCGTCCATGGAGGCATTAAAACCGGTACTGGTGATCCCTTTACTGGCCACTCTGGTGACCGGGCTGATTATGATCTTCGTGGTGGGCGGACCGGTGGCACGGGTAATGGCCGGCCTGACGAATTTCCTCGCCAGTATGACAACCGCCAATGCAGTACTGCTGGGGGTGTTACTGGGAGCAATGCAATGCTTTGATCTCGGGGGACCGGTCAATAAAGCGGCCTATACTTTCGGCGTCGGTCTGCTGGCATCCCATACCTACGGTCCGATGGCCGCAATTATGGCTTCAGGCATGGTTCCGGCCCTCGGCATGGGAATCTCCACCTGGCTGGCGAAAACTAAGTTCAGTCAGCAGGAGCGGGAAGCCGGTAAAGCCTCCTTTGTTCTGGGCCTGTGCTTTATTTCAGAAGGTGCTATCCCCTTTGCCGCCAGGGATCCCATCAGGGTTATCCCGTCAACAATGACAGGCGGCGCACTGGCCGGCGGGATGTCGATGTATTTTGGCTGTACCCTGATGGCACCACACGGCGGGCTGTTTGTACTGGCTATTCCAAACGCGGTTGATCATGTGGGACTGTATCTGCTGGCCATTATTACTGGCAGCCTGGTGACCGGGGCAATGTATGCGTTACTGAAACCGGGGCTGGCACTGACAACAGTAAAATCCTGACGGTTAAACGGCTCCGGTGAGCACCGGAGCCGTTTACTGGCTGAAACAGATTAACGGACCTGAGAAGAGATCACCTGTTTACCCGCCTGCCAGACACGATAGCTGACCTGTACGCCCTCAGGCGCATAAACAACCAGCGGCAGTTTACTGTTATAGCGCAGTAATTGCTCCCCGGCCGCAGGCAGCGTCACCAGAGTATTTTTCTTAGGGGTATCGACACAAGCCATGCGAGTTGATACCGCCCCGGGCTGCAGGCTGACCTGATAATAAGGATAGCCCCAGCCTTTGACGGTCTGCTCACTGAGTTCCCCGGCCAGCCGGACCTGGTTACAATCGGTCAGCATCTGTTTACCAATAATCAGTTCCACCCTGTGCTGTGGTTCGTCGGCAAGTACCGGCAACAACATGACATGGCGCTGCATATGTTCAGCAGCCGGAGGATAAGGTTTAAGCTGTGCTTCAGCGTCCGCTGTGGCGGCCTGTGCCGCACTGCCGAACAATATTGCCGGAACAAACACTAAGGCTACGGAGAGTCTGATCATAGAATTTCCTAAAGTAAGTAATACAACATCATTCTGTACTGGCCTTCAACCGCTAAGGTTTCAGTGACAACCCCTGCCGCCACGACAGGCAGTACATTGTCTGCAGGCCATCGCCGGACTGGCCGGGTTGAAACTGCGTGGTGTACAGCGGGACATTAACAGTATCAGCAGCAGGTTATATACTATCACCCCTGTCAGAATCAGTCCGGCACTGAGAGGGGATTCGCGAAAACTGATTAACTGCCAGCTGACTGTCGCGACGGACCAGGCAATACTCAGCCCCCAGAACACCGAAAACAGCATCCAGTAACGATTACTTTCGCGGGTGATCGCCCCCATAACCGAGGCACAGGGTACATACAACAATACAAACAGCAGATAACAAAATGCGCCGCCACTGCCGGCAAACTTCTGCTGCATCAGCCCTGAGGCGGCAATCCCCATTTCTGCATCCCCCTGGCTGGCCTGCAGAGGATTTTCCAGTGCCGCCGGACTAAAGGTTGCTGCCAGACTGTCACGCGTCGCTTGCCAGGCTGCTGTCAGTTCTTCCCATGGACTGAACTGTGACGGATCAAAAGACTGTTCTTCCATCATTTGTGAAGTATAGAGCGTATTTAACGTGCCGATCACCACTTCTTTCGCCATCGCGCCGGTGATCAGGCCAACCGTTGCCTGCCAGTTATCCTGCCGGATACCCATTGGCTGCAGCAACGGTGTGATAAACTGGCCGACCGTTTGCAGTGCCGGCGGGTTTTCAGGGCTGACCACTTGTCCGTTAATTGCAAAACTGTTCAGGCCACTGATCAGTAAGCTGACCACCACTATCACTTTCCCTGCCCGCCAGACAAATTCCCGTAATCTCTGCCAGCTTTGCAGCATCAGGCTTTTCATATGCGGCAGATGGTAGAGCGGCAGTTCCATAATAAATGGCCGGGCTTCGCCACGCAGCAATGTGTATTTCAGTAATAAGCCGGTCATTATCGCAACCACAATCCCGGTAAGATACAGGGCAAACACCGCCAGGGCGCTGTGGTGACCGAAGAATACCGACGAAAAAACAGCGAAAATCGCCAGTCTGGCACCGCAGGACATAAAAGGTGCCATTAATATCGTCATCAGTCGTTCCCGCGGGGAGTCGAGACTGCGGGTCCCCATCACCGCCGGGACATTGCAGCCAAATCCGGTGATCAGCGGGACAAAGGATTTACCGGGCAATCCCAGCCATTGCATCAGCCGGTCCATGACAAAGGCCGCCCGTGCCATATAGCCGGAATCTTCCATAAAGGTCATCAGCAGGTACATAATGCCGATTTGCGGTATTAAAGGCAGTACCGTATTGATCCCTCCGCCAATACCGCTGGCCAGAAAATCCGTCACACCGGACGGCAACTGTCCGGCCCAGCCCAGCCATTGAATGCCGTGAATAAACAGGGTCACGGAACCAAGGTCAAACAGGGGTTGCAGGGCCCCGCCGACATTAATCGCCAGAAAAAACATCAGGTACATCATCAGAAAAAATACCGGTAATCCGAGCCAGCGGTTCATGACTATCCGGTCCAGTCTGCGGGTCAGCAGGTGCGGTGTGGCGGACTGCTGGCTGACAACATCATCCGCCAGTTGCCGCGCTGTCTGCTGACGTAACCTGGCCATTTTTAATGGAATATCCTCCTCCTCTCCCGGCAGTGCATCGGTCTCTGTCAGGACGTTTTCTGAAAGATACTGCCGACTGCAGATATCCCCTTCCAGTACTTGCAATGCCAGCCAGCGCCGAAGTGCCGGCGGAAAAGAAGCACTAATATGCGCTGAGATTTGCGATGCCAGCTGATCTATTGCCGGGGGTAATGCCAGTAAGTCAGGCGGTTGCCTGGCTGGCGGTGAGGCCTGGCTGTGATCGATAGCATGTTTCAGGGCCACCAGCCCCTGTTTACGGGTCGATACCATCGGGATCACCGGACATCCCAGCCGTGCCGCCAGTCGCGGAATATCCGGAATAATGCCGCGCTGTGCCGCCACATCCATCATATTAAGCACCAGAATGCAGGGAATTCCGGTAGCAAGTAACTGTAAGCTCAGCCATAAGTTGCGTTGCAGGGCACTGGCATCAACCACATTAATCAGTAGTCCGGCGTTATGCCCGACAATAAACTGCGCTGCGATTTGCTCATCAACCGAGGCTTCTGGCGAGGTCACGGTCAGAGAATAGAGCCCCGGTAAATCCACCAGCTGGACCAGCGCACTGCCGGTAGTAAAAAAACCTTCTTTACGTTCGACGGTCACACCTGCCCAGTTACCTGTGCGCTGACTGGCACCGGTTAACTGATTGAACAGGGTGGTTTTACCGGTATTCGGGTTTCCTGCCAGCCCAATGGTCAGTGGTTTTCTGCTCATCGCTGATCGCCTCCGCCAGTGGCTGGCAGTCTTTCCAGGCTCAGTGAGCGTAAATCTCTGCGGCGTAACATCAGATTCATGGTGCGGGTATGGATCTCCAGCGGATCACCTAACGGGGCGACCCTGACTACCTGAAAATCAGTACCCGGCAGTAAGCCCAGTGACAGTAACCTCTGCCGGAATGCAGGCGGTGTTTGCGGGTTAATCGCGCGGATAAGATAACGGTGACCGGCAGTCACTGTCATAGCAATATTCCTTATTCAGTCATTCGGTATCAGTCAATGACCGGTATAATAATGAGAATAGTTCTCAATTGATTTGACGCAAAGCAAAGAATCCGCCAATTGTGTGATCTGACGCGAGGCAGGGGCAGCAGGCAGGACGCGGCGAGGGTCGCAAATACAGCAGACAGAAGGCTGACAGCAAAAACCAGCCGGCGGTGCTCACCGCCAGCCGGCTGGCAGGTTTAGCAACCGGAGGAAGCCAGTAACCCGTACTGATGAATAAAGCTGTGCAGTTGTACCGGGGTAGGTAATGCCGGCAGTGCACCTTTGCGGGTGGTTGCCAGTGCGCCACAGGCACTGGCCTGAGAGATAAGTGCACTGATCTGACTGAGATCCGGCATGCCATGGCGTGCCAGCCAGGCCAGTAAGCCTGCCATAAAAGCATCCCCCGCCCCGGTGGTATCAATGCTGTCCACCGGATAGCCGGCAAAGCTCAGGGTCTGTCCCTGATAGATAACCACCACACCGTCTTTACCCCGGGTAATAATTTTCAGGGCAGCCGGATAAGGTTCCAGGCAATGCAGCGCCTGCTGTAATTCCGTACTCTGATCGTCAGCCAGCCAGAATAATTCATCATCAGACAGTTTCAGAATATCGGCGGCAGCACACTGCTGCCGGACGACCTGCCTCATCTGTTGCTTATCGGCCCACATTTGCTCACGCAGATTAAGATCGAAACTGACACTGCCATTGTTTTCTTTAATCCGTGATACTGCCTGCAATGTAGTATCGCGACAGGTTTCTGCCGCCAGGGCCAGTGAACAAAAATGTAAAATATCCCGACCGAAAGGCGGCAAATCATCACTGGTCAGAAATTGATCTGCCGATGGATTCACCAGAAAAGAGAAACTCCGTTCGCCGCTTTCGGCTAAATCGACCATCACGGTACTGGTGCGGTGTTCTGCATCGCGGATCATATATCCCGCGTCAACACCCTGTTCTTCCAGTGTTTTTTTCAGGAAGCGACCGAAGGTGTCTTCACCTACCCGGCCGATAAACGCGGTTTCTGCCGCCAGCCTGGCCGCACCGACAACCACATTAAATGGCGCTCCGCCGGCACAAGCCTGGTAGCGCATTTCGCCGACGGGAAGCAGGTCAACTACCGCGTCACCCAGAGCCCAAATTTTCATGTTATTTCCTTCATTTTGTCTGTCAGGGGACACCGGCAACCCCGGTTGACGCTTCAGAGACACCCGGTTTTTACGGCGACGAATTATAACGGAAAATAAATAATGTTCGTTCATAATCACAAAATTTATTTATTAATTTTTTATGCATAACCGCTGATTAAGCCATTATTCCCGTGCAGAGTGGCCATAAAAGGACAATAACCACAGGAATCAGGCCCTCAGTTACATTTCTCTTACACTTCTGTCCGGCGACAGCGTCTAACATATAACTTTTTATTATGGTAGATTAGCCCACTTTTTTTATTTATCGGGTGGATACTCTCGCAAGATGATTAAATGTTGGTCGAAAGAAGAAACTTTATGGAGTTTTGCGCTCTATGGCACTGCGGTAGGGGCCGGAACGCTGTTTCTGCCCATTCAGTTAGGCTCCGCAGGCGCAGTTGTGTTGTTTCTGACAGCATTACTGGCCTGGCCTCTGACCTACTGGCCACATAAAGCATTATGTCAGTTCATTCTGGCTTCCAAAGCCGGTCATCTCCAGGATGGTATTACTGCAGCAGTACGGGAGTTTTTTGGCCGCAAAGTCGGCAATCTGATCTCTGCGTTATACTTTGTCGCTTTTTTCGTGGTGATACTGATTTATGCTGTTGCTATTACTAATTCACTGGCGGAACAGCTGGCAAGGCATATGACCGTTGGTCACGGTACCCGGATATTGCTCAGTCTGGCAGTGGTCGCGGTACTGAACCTGATCTTTCTCACCGGACGAGGTATGACGATTAAGGTGATGGGCTTTCTGGTCTTCCCGCTGATAGCTTACTTTCTGTTCCTGTCCGTCTACCTCAGCAGCCACTGGCAGCCTGCCCTGCTGACCTCCGGTCTGACTTATACCCCCTCTACCCTTCATGCCATCTGGTTTTCTATCCCTGTTATGGTGTTTGCCTTTAGCCATACCCCCATTATTTCTACCTTTGCTGTTGCACAGCGCGAGAAATATCATGACCAGGCGATGGCTAAGTGCAAAAAAATCATGAAGGTTGCTTATCTGATTATCTGCCTGAGTGTGCTGTTTTTTGTCTTCAGCTGCTTTATGGCCATTCCGGAGGCTAATGTCGAGGTGGCTAAACAGCAGGGTCTGACCATCTTGTCTGCACTGTCAATGATGTCTTCCTCTGCCGGCTGGCTGAGTGTCTCAGGGATTGTTGTCGCGGTTGTCGCGATGTCTAAATCGTTTCTCGGCACCTACTTTGGTGTGATCGAAGGGGCGACCCAGCTGGTCTCTTCTGCAGCGCAGCAGGCAGGTTTCAAGCCGGGCCCGAAACTGAGCCGCGGCTTATCTGTGGCTATCGTGTCGGTGGTGACGTTTATTATCTGTTGCCTTAACCCGAATGCACTGTCGATGATTTATGCCATCAGCGGTCCGTTAATCGCACTGATCCTGTTTATTATGCCAACCCTCTCCTGCTGGCTGGTACCTGTATTACGGCCATACCGTTCCCTGGCCAATGTGCTGGTGCTGATTGTCGGTGTGTTATGTGTCTCGGTAATGTTTTTTAAATAATCCCCTGCCAGCCTGTTTTCCTGACAGGCTGGCTTGTTTTCTCCCTGCCAATATCGCATCTGTTTTGCTATAAAAATCACACATCCCCCGGTTACAGACTATTCTGATAATTGTAAGTTTCCGTATGAAGACAGGCACTTTATCGCGGAATCAGGTACATAGTAGTAACAGTTAATTTGGTCATGGAGGTCTGCATGCTAGCGTCTGCCATTAGTCTGGTTCGGTCCAAGGCAGGTTTTGTCCAGCAATTTATTCGTAATCCGCGAAAGGTGGGCAGTATCACCCCATCATCGATAGCATTGTGTGAAACAATGGCTGCCTGTGCTGACTGGAAAGATGTCCGCCGGGTCGCGGAACTGGGTGCCGGAGATGGTGTGTTAACGAAAGTTCTGCTGAAGCATATGGCGACACATGCAGAAATTGATGTGTTTGAAATCAGTCCGCCACTGGTACGCAGTCTGAGAGCAATTAACGACCCGAGGGTCAGGGTGCATGCCAATTCTGCCGAGCGGCTCAACGGTCAGTACGACGTGATTTTTTCCGGACTTCCCCTGCTATCATTAGACCCTCCGGTTCGTCATGCCGTGTTGTCGGCGGTGCATAAAAGCCTCGCGCCGGGCGGGGTATTCGTGCAATTTCAGTATACCTCCCTTACCCAGTCAGAACTGTCGCGTTACTTTACCTGGGAACGGAAACGGGTGCTGAAAAATGTTCCGCCGGCCTGGGTATACCGCTGCACTCATCACTGGACACAAGGTTAAACGGGTTATCCGGCTCAGAGCGGTAAAAACACCCCCTGAGCGGATACTGATAACTGCCGTGATAAATTAACGGGGTTCCTGCTGCTGTTCTGACAACTCTTCATACATCGCCTGAATCGCCCCCCGGGTGAGTCCTGCCAGGCTGCGATAGAATGCCGTTTCTGCATTCGCTTCAGTCTTACCAAGAAATGCCCCGCACCACGGAAGTAAAAACTGTTCAAACACTGTCATCTGCGCCAGATATTCATCTTCCTGTGACTGGTCTTCCAGCCAGGAGGTCGCCAGTAATAATACCCCGAAATGGTTAGCCGGCGTTTCACTCAGAGGCATACCGCGTTGTTGCAGAAATGTCCGGACCTCATCCTGCTGAGGGCCGCCTTCCCAGTCCGAGCCAAACGGTGAGACTGCCGGTACTTCTCCGCCAAATAACGCACGATAATCCTGTTCCAGCGCAGGAAGGTCACAGCTTTTTTGTAACACCGCCAGTAATTCATCCTGTTCCAGTGGCCATTGCTGCTGTAGTTTGCCTTCGCTGATTACCGTCAGCAGTGGCTGCATTACCGGATCGGCCGGTGAGCGGTTATACAATGAACCGAGAATACGACAGATCAGTGAAAATTCATTCATGGAGGATAATTCCTTGCGCGTTAATATCCGGCCCGCGAGATTCTGATGCCCGGCGAATAAAAGCGGGTTGCCGGAAAGTAATATAGCGCAGTATTTAAAGTCCCCTGCCGGCAGTTGTCAATTAAAGCTTGCCGATTGTGAGGTTTTTGCGGGAGATAGCGGTATATCCGGCTATCATGACAGAAATATCAGAGATGCAGACAAAAAGGGCCATACCGGAGGTATGGCCCTTTGTTCAGTAATGCCAGAACAGGCCGTTTAGCCGGTTCTGTTACCCCGCAAAGCAGAATGTATTACCGGGATCAGCTTTTAACTTTTCTGTAAATCCACAGTACCACCAGCGAACCGATCACTGCGACTATAAAGCTGCCGAAATTAAACCCGTTGACTTTGCCAAAGCCAAAAAACGTACTGATCCAGCCGCCGACCAGTGCCCCGACAATCCCTAAGATCACCGTCATAATAAAGCCGCCACCGTCTTTTCCCGGCATAATCCATTTAGCCAGAATACCGGCGATTAGCCCGAAAATGATCCATGAAATAATACCCATAACAGCTCCTTACATTTGATGACTTTACGTAAATCAGAACAATGTTATTCAGTGTAATCACTGTCTGCTTTTTTTCACCCGCTAATAGCCAGGTAATGGACTGCGCAGCAGATACGCAGACTGTCAGGCATTTTGCATCAATGGTACCGGAATTATCCTGCAGTCACATTAATACATCCTGTACAGCAGGTAAGTATAGTCACAGAGTCAGCAGAAGGCGACCTGTCAGAAAAAATTATGACTGGCTGCCGGATATTTAACCAGCACCCTTAGTAACTCGTATTAACTGTCACGATAAGCATTCGTGACTTTCCACAAATAACGCGGGGCCTGGCTGGCCGGATGTCTGCGCTCAATAAAACGATAGAACTGCTGTGGCGTCATATCATTAATCATCGCAATCGCTGTATTGCGGTTGCGGGAGAAGGTGCGTAATAAGGCACCGGCTCCGTTGGAGTATGAGACGATGGTTGCATAGCGCAATGTGACAGGATTATGAATGCCGGACAACATACTGTTTTGCAGGATTCTAATATATGCCGTGCCAATCTCAATATTTTTAGCCGGATCTCTCAGCTCGCTGCGGGTGGGCTGCCCCCGTTTACCCTGCACCCGGTAAACCTCACGGCCTGCGGTGGATGCCTTTATTTGCATCAGACCCACCGCATCAGAACGGCTGACTGCATTCGGGTTTCCACCAGACTCGACACTAATAATGGCGCTGATTAAACGTTGATCAACGCCATAATGACTGGCAGCATCTTCGGTGAAAAGGGACCAGTCATCATTACTGGTCAGTACTCTGGAAGGCGGTGCTTCAATGAGTGGTGTATATTTTTGCTGTACTGTATGCGTCGGTGGTTCACTGGCACACCCTGCCAGTAATAAGGCAGAGAGCACAAGAAATTTTATTTTCACGTTATCGTTATCCTGATCATTTTGCGTCGCCTATGATACAGATTTCTCATCCGCAGAAAATTACCGTTTGTCTTAAATACCCCGGGACTGAAAGGCGTGACTTATCCCGCTATTTTCGCCATGATGGCTCTATTGTCTGACTTATTTGCTGCAAACTTACTGCTATGTCTGTTAACCCTACAATCCGATTAATCGCCCCTTCGGGCTATTGTATTAACCAGCAGGCCGCTGAGCGCGGACTGGATTATCTGCTGACTGCCGGTTACAGGCTGGAGAATACCGGGGTTGTTACCCGGCGCTATCAGCGATTTGCCGGCACGGATGAACAACGACTTGCTGACCTCAACCACCTTGCTGACTGTGAAAATCTGCCGGATATTGTACTCGCGGTACGTGGTGGTTATGGTGCCAGCCGGTTACTGAGTCAGATTGATTATTCTGCACTGGGAAAGCGTTTAGCGGGACAGCCGGTCGCGATTTGTGGTCACAGCGATTTCACCGCCATTCAGCTGGCATTGTTATCCCGGTGCGGCTTAATTACTTTCAGCGCGCCGATGCTGGCAGGTAATTTTGGCGCCAGCCCGCCGTCTGAATTTACCCTGCAGCACTTTCGTAATATTCTGAGGCAAAAAAGTTATACCATCCACTGGTCAGGAAATAAACAAAAAGATTTCAGCGTCAGCGGCACACTGTGGGGCGGGAATCTGGCGATGATCAGTTCACTGACCGGTACCCCCTGGATGCCGCAGACAGATAACGGTATTTTAGTGATTGAAGATGTGAATGAACATCCGTTCCGCATTGAAAGAATGTTATTGCAACTGTGGCATGCGGGTATCCTGCAACGTCAGCAGGCAGTAATCACCGGCAGTTTCAGCGGTGCCCGTCCCTCTGAATATGATCAGGATTTCTCACTGGACAGTGTATGGCAATACCTGCAGGAACTGAGCGGCGTTCCCTTTATTGATGGCCTGAGTTTTGGTCATGAACAACAAACTGTTACTCTGCCAATCGGAGCGACAGCAGAGTTAACCAGCAGAGCGGGTCAGAATAGCCTGACCCTCAGTGGTTATCCGGTGATCAGCAGTTCCCGCCAGTAATCCACTGTTTCCGGTTAACTGCTGGCTGAACCGGTTGCGGCTGAATAGTTCAGGGGAGTAAGTGTCAGCAGCGGATCGGGACGGCTGTCAGTTCTTTCACAGGGCACCAGTGTTGTGGTGCCTGCATACACAAAAAATGTATTTTGTGTGGCGTTATCCACCATCAGCTGGTCGCCGTTACGAAACAGGGTAATGGATACGGGCTGACCATCCTGTAACCGGGTACGGTCCTGCCCTGCGGCAATCTGAAAGTTATTATCACCCCACATCAGTGTTGAAATACCATATTCCGCACGATCAATGGTCATGGTCGGACGTCCGGCACATGAAATCTGGAATTCGTCCCCGTCATTAGGGGCCGCAAAAGCTAATGCTGTGCTTAAAGGCATCACGATGCCTAATACTGTGGCAATGATCTTTTTCATCACTCATCCTGAGATATGTTTAACGGAGATAATTATTTACTGTGTAGCAAATGATAACCAGATTAAACAACAGAAAACTATCCGCTTAGGTTACAACATAATAAAATTGATGACTGGTGATATATTCCCGCGTGTACAGGTAAAGACTTTATGATCTCTTATCAGCAATTATCCCGCCGTCTGGCTGGCTCTCCGTTTCGCAGCCGGTTTCATCTTGGCGTAAAAGAACGGCAGTATTGCCTGGAAAAAGGTGCTGAGGTGGTGATGCAGCATGCCGCCGACTTTGTCCGCCAGCGGCTGTCGGCGGCAGAGCCGGTAAACGACGGTAAGCAAACCCCGATGCGCGGCCATCCGGTATTTATTGCCCAGCACGCAACGGCAACATGTTGTCGCGGCTGTCTTGAAAAATGGCACCGTATTCCCGCCCGTCAGCCATTAGATGATGCCTGCCAGCGTTATATCTGCGATGTTCTGTTTCGCTGGCTACAGGGTGAGATAACTGCTCCCGCCCCATCTGTTATCTCCGGAAAGTAATCCGCGGCTGTATTATCGTTCACCCTGTCGCCTCCGGAAATGCTATGCTTGAGATCCCGGTAAAACGATAATTACCCGCAATGGACTAAGGTGATGTTATGCGTTATCTGCTGATGGCTGCCGTACTGGTATTAATCACTGGCTGTACCTCCCAGCCCCGCGGGCGTTTGTGTGACGGAGAAGTGTCCAGCCTGTATGGTCAGAATCTCGGCCGCAGTAATGCATGGGTATTTGATCAGGTGAATTATTTTACTGTCAGCAAAAATGCTGTGCGTATTAACAGCGGACCATTAATTTCAGCAGATCGCCAGTTGTATATTCCGGCGGCCGTCACCGCGGAAGGCTATTATGCCCAGCGACTGGGAGATAACCGTTTCCGGCTGATTAATTCACCGCAAAACCTGATGGTCACCTGGACCTGCCCTGCCCCCGGCACTGAATAGTCATGGTGGCCGGCTTTTCCGACAGGTATTTCTGGTATTTCCTGTAGCAGATTTTTATATTTTGTTGCATAACCCGCCACCTGCTGCCCGGCAGCAGAAAGCATGAATACATCAACTATCAGCTGAAGAGCGCGCTATCCTCGCCCGGAGGCTTAACAGCCTGCCGGTAAGGTATTATGTACCACTGTTCTTTCTTAAAGGGCTGTCTCTGCCCGATTGGTCCGTAAAGATCCTTCACCCTGACTTAAGAAAATTCCGGTTCCCTGATGAGGAAAAAATCCTCTGCTATACTTAAAAACAACTGATAAAACAGTCAAACAAAGGAGAGTTCTGTATGAGTGATAAATTTCAGGATAAAGCGCAGGAACTGGCCGGTGCTGCACAGGAAGCTTATGGTGATATCACCGACTCACCTGAGCATTCAGTAAAGGGTGCTGCGCGTAAATACGCTTCACAGGCAAGCTATGCTGTGCGGGATGCTGCTGATACCATCAAAACACAGGTCTCCGACAAACCTTATACCGGTGTCGCGATTGCGGCGGCTGTCGGGGTGGTGTTTGGTTATCTCCTCGGCCGTAAATAACCGCGGATTGTTTACAGTTAGTACATTACTTCCGGCCCCGTTATTTTTCAGATAACGGGGCTTTTTATTGACAGTGATAGCCGCGGAAATAATCATACACCGGACTAGAAACCGTTATAATCCCCCCTTCGCGGATGACTACCTGAAACAGCAATGAAAAGTAAAATACTGATAAGTGCCTGCCTGATGGGTTTCAATGTCCGTTATAACGGCCGCGATAAACCTTTTGTCTCTGATGCCCTGCAACAACTCCGCCAGCAAAACCGTCTGGTTATTTTTTGCCCTGAAGTGGCAGCCGGGCTACAGACGCCCCGTCTGCCGGCAGAAATACGGGGCGGCAATGGTGACCAGGTACTGACGGGTGCAGCCAGTATTGTGGAAAGTGACGGAACAGATGCCAGTACGGTCTATCGGCTGGCTGCCAGACTGGCACTGACAACCGCCCTGCAGCACGGTTGTCGTTTTGCCTTACTGACAGATGGCAGTCCGACCTGCGGCAGTCAGCACATTTATAACGGAGCGTTTTCAGGACAACAGGTCAATGGCTAGGGTGTAGCGGCGGCTTTATTACGTCAGCATGGCATTGAAGTATTTTCTCACCGACACCCTGAACAGTTACTCGCCAGAATAGCGATCACCGAAACCAATCCGCGGGTCCTGCCACATTTTGCCGGTTGAGAAATAATTCATCTGAAGGGTTAATACTGACAGAAAGGGGTTGCAATTGAGAATCATTACCACTATCTTTAGCTCTGTCGAATAGTTGATTAAAACAGTCAACTATTTGACACGACATTGCTCACATTGCTTCCAGTTATCTTTGCCCGCTGACCGCGGGCTTTTTTTTGTCTGCGGTTGCGCAGACAGTACAGCACCGGAGACTGTGCTGTAGCTCAGAGCCTGCCATAGAAGATGGCAGCGCTCATGACAGTATTTACTGCTTACTGCTTACTGCTTACTGCTTACTGCTTATCAGTCTGAGTTCAGCCTATCCGGATACAACCATTATCCATACCGGCCTGGCTGTCGGGGTTCATCACCACTTTTTCCTGCATACCATTTGCCAGCTTAACCATAAATTCTTTATTGCCAGCAGCCAGATGGCCATTTTCGATTTCTGTCATCTCAGTGACAGCGACGTAACAATGACGCCCGTGTAAAAACATTTTCGCCAACATATTATTTCCTTTTTTATGTTATCTGCTTAATTATCCTGTTGTCAGGTTACAGCAATGTGTCACCGGTTTTTTTTCCTTTCGTGTCTGCGACAGAATGACAACAGGGTCGCCATATTAACCATATAGTTAGCATGGTTACAACGTATTTAACTCTCTCTGCAACAGAGTATAGACCCTGAATCTCTGTCGCTCTCTGTAAAGCACAGCTGAGACCGGTTTTTGTGATAAACATTTCTGCTATTCACTGGCAAAACCCGCAACAGACAACCGAATTAACGTTATAATCCGGAAAATTATTCAATATGTTCAGGTATTACGATGACAAAACTTAGCTTACAAGAACAGATGCTGAAAGCCGGACTCGTCACCAGCAAAAAGATGGATAAAGTTCAGAGAACCGCAAAAAAGTCCCGTGTGCAGGCCCGTGAGGCTAGAGAAGCTGTAGAAGAAAATAAAAAAGCGCAGCTGGAACGAGACCGGCAACTGAATGAACAACAGAAACTGGCTGCATTATCTAAGGAATATAAAGCCCAGGTACGCCAGTTAATTGATATGAACCGGGTACTGATTACCAAAGGCGATATTGAATTCAATTTCACCGATAATAACCTTATCAAAAAAATAACTGTCGATAAAACCACCCAGTCTCAGCTAATCAGTGGCCGTCTTGCCATTGCACGTCTGATAACTGCGCATGCAGACCGCCCCGACTACGCGATTATTCCCGCCGTCGTCGCCGACAAGATTGCACAACGCGACGCCGGGAGTATTGTTTTGAACAGTACTCTGACGCCTCAGGAACAGGATGAAGACGATCCCTATGCAGACTTTAAAGTACCTGATGACCTGATGTGGTAACCCTTGCTGCGGCGGACAGGGGATCTCTCTGTTCGCTGGCGGCAACAGCAGCCACGGTACGGAGTTCAGAACGGGCAGTGACTACCGGCATCCACCACCCGACCGGTGACCGGATGAGTAAAGTGTAATTGACTGGCATGCAGCATCAGTCTTGGCAAGCAGTCACTGCCTGGCTGCTCACGACCACCATAGAGATCACAACCAGCAATCGGAAATCCCAGATGCTGACAGTGAATTCGCAGCTGATGCGTCCGGCCCGTTTCGGGCAGTAATCGTACCCGGCTGACCGGTAATAATGTCCCGTCGGCTAACGGATATGTTTCATGCCCGAGCAGCCGGTAAGCAGAGCGGGATACCTTCCCTTTAACAGCACAGACCGACATTCTCGGAAACAGGGCGGGATCTTTGGCTATCGGTGCATCAATGATTCCTTCACTCTGTTTCAGATAACCGCACAGTAATGCTTCATATTGCTTGGTGACCCGACGCTGACTGAACTGCTGACTAAGTGCCGCATTTATTGCTTTATTACGGGCAACGATCATCACTCCCGAGGTGCCGAAATCCAGCCGGTGCACCAGTGTGCAACCGGGAAACGCTTTCACCAGCCGGTAATGTACTGAGTCCAGGTTTTGCGGGTTTTTCCCTGACAGGCTCAGTAAACCGGCCGGTTTATTAATCAGCAGCAAATGCTCATCCTGATAAAGAATTTCAATCGAGTCAGTACAAGGAGGCGCAATAAAAGTATCGACAATAGCAGACATCAGATGATCCGGAGAATAACAGGCAGCGGATCATAACCAATTTCTGTACTGCTGGCGACCTTTGCCGGTCTTCATCATTACCGCTGATTCAGCGCACTCCCCCGCCGCTATTTTCCTGCGAATGACCGGTATCAGCACCGATTAAATTGTGACTTAGATCACATTAACTGGGATGCACTTCCCCGCGGGGATAAATCTGTCTCACACTGAGAGTCGGTGTTTTTTGTTGCGGAGTAATACTGATGAGTCATTTTTTCTACGATAGCAAAGACCAGATTATTGACAATGTCCTTGAGGGGATTATCCGGACCAGTCCGCATGCTAATCTGACGCGGCTGAAAACCGATACCGGGTTGCGGGTAGTGATCCGCAATGACTGGGATAAACAACAGGTCGCCCTGATTTCCGGTGGCGGATCTGGCCATGAACCCATGCATGCCGGTTTTGTCGGGAAAGGTATGCTGACGGCCGCCGTCTGCGGTGATATTTTTGCCTCACCGGGGGTTGATGCGGTCCTCAGTGCGATTATTAATGTCACCGGTGACGCGGGCTGCCTGTTAATTGTGAAAAATTATACGGGAGACCGCCTGAACTTCGGGCTGGCAGCAGAAAAAGCCCGGGCACTGGGTTATAAGGTGGAAATGGTGCTGGCCGGGGATGATATCTCCCTGCCTGACAATCCGCAGCCGCGCGGTCTTTCGGGGACCATCCTCGCCCATAAAGTGGCCGGATATGCCGCCAGTCAGGGCCTGTCGTTAACCGAGGTCACAGAGCAGACGCGGGCCGTATTAAATAAAACAGCGACCCTCGGAGTTGCCCTTTCTTCCTGTCATTTACCGGCGTCTGATGAAGAAGACCGGGTGCCGGCAGGGAAAAGTGAACTGGGAATGGGAATTCACGGCGAGCATGGGGTCGCAACACTTGATACACAGAACAGCCGTGAAATTGTACAGCAACTTACCCAACGGCTGTTATCTCATCTCGGGGACTCATCAGATCTGTTACTGATGATAAATAATCTCGGCGGTTTCTCAGCACTGGAACTGGCAATACTCAGTCAGGAGCTGCTCAGCTCCCCATTAGGCAAGCGGGTCAGTTATCTGCAGGGCCCGGCGACCCTGGTCAGTGCGCTGGATATGAAAGGCGTTTCACTGACCGTATTGCCTCTGACCCCGCAACTGCTGGCAGCCCTGCAGGCACCGGTGGAAGTCTCCGGCTGGTCGCCGGTGTATACACCGTCACAGATGCACTGGCATCAGGCCGCCCCGCTGCCGGAAAATAGCCCGGTGACCCCGTCAGAAAATGCACAAACTGCGGCTATTCTGGTCTCAGCATGTCAGGCATTAATCGATAATGAACAACAGCTTAACCGGCTGGACAGTCATGTGGGTGATGGTGACACGGGTTCTACGCTGGCGACCGGCGCACGGTTTGTAGTAAAGGCGGTACAGGATAAGCAACTGCCGCTCAATGATCCGGCAGCACTGTTGCGCTGGCTGGGAGAAAGTATTACCACCCCGATGGGCGGTTCAGGAGGAGTATTGCTGTCGTTATTATTTAGTGCGGCCGCTGAGGGGTATGCAGAGCAGCAGCATATAGGTAAGGCGTTGCTGGCAGGACTGGAACAAATGAAAAAATATGGCGGGGCAAAAACGGGAGACCGTACCATGGTTGATGCCCTGCAACCGGCTCTGGAGGCCCTGGCAGCAAATGCTGACTGGGATCAGGTAGTCGCAGCAGCAGAGAAAGGGGCCGCGGCGACAGCGGAGATGAAAAAAGCCGGAGCCGGCCGCTCTGCTTACCTGAATGCAGACAGCCTGCAGGGTCATATTGATCCCGGAGCCCGGGCTGTCAGCGAGGTATTTTCCGCAATCCGCCGCCATTGAGGGTAGCGGGTCAGCACGGGAGCCTGTACGCTGCCGTGCTGCCGGACAGAGTCATACTGTCCCTGTTTATCATAAACACCCCCTGCAATATAAAAGCAATCAGGAACCAACCAATAGCTTTAGCTTTGAGGTATCTGTATTTCACAAGGAGGGTGAATATATAAAAATCAGATCTAAATTAATCCCCGCCCCGTTACACAGACATATTCATAATGTGCCTAATGCAATGATTTAATTAGGTTATATTGAGTAAGTTCGTGCACACAGAGCATTGCCGCAATATCCCTCGACCTGACACTTGTTAGTTTGAGTTATATCGCGGCAATTTTTTGTCCCATACATGCCCCACTATTCCGGCCTTTCAAAACTCTTCACCATAAACATCACCACTCCGATCACCCTGGCATCATCCAGAGCATCACCCTCGATAATTCCACCATAAGCAATATTTACTGGTCAGATGACTTGGAGGAAACAACTATTCCTGCGTAAGAATGATGATTGAAAAATTTACGGCATATACAGGCTATCGAATGAACCAATGGTGAGCGTAGTTTTACGAAAGGGGAATTCTATAGTTACCTGTTAATCAAAGTTTTTTCATCAGATATCTGTCCTGCAAGTGCTTTCAGTGCAGATTGCTTATCTGATTCTGATAGTGCCTGACGTGCAGGGATCTGCGGTGAATAAACATTAAGACAAAAATCTCCTCATTGTGTAGTTGCACTCGGCCCCTGAACATTAAATGCAGTACCCGATAGCAAGTTCAGGTTTGCACTTTGTCCCGGTGCCAGTTACGGTGTTTGATTTCATGTTTACTGCTATTTCCCCAGCATTCTATTTATCCTCACTCATTTTATTTCATTAACATACATTTATAATTGCGTACGGGATGTAAAGACCATCAGGGTATATATCTTTAAAGCTACCGAATGGAACCCCCATCGAACCTCCGGACAAGTCTTTTGATGAGAAGATAAACCTTATCTTCTCACCTTCTCTTTTTATGCAAAATGCAATATATATAGTCGAATCATCGCTACTATCACTGTCACAATAAAATGGAGAAACTAAAAAATATATATCCTTAGGTATGTTATAGAAGGAAATTTCAGAGTTTAAATTAATATCTGGAGGTATAAATAACTCACCAATTATCCGTGGCATTGTTGCACATGATTCAGCCGTCCATATTAGAGTGCCATTTGCATCGTAAACGTTTAAATACTTACCTTTCTCTGGGATTGCTTGCTTCGTAAATAATAACGCCCCCGAATTTCTCTGGAAGTACCCACCCGGAGCCGCTTCAAACCCGTCAAAAAGATTAAACCATATTAACTGACTTAGATTTGAATACTCGTCAGTATATGCATATTGTCTTATAGCCGAAGATCCAGAGTATGAATTAAAACTTCCATATCTAACGCCGCCAGTGAAAGGTGACGGCATGAAATCATCACCCGCCCCATCACCCTCACCTGGAGCAAAGTTACCGCCTATGTCCGTTTTGAAATAATAATTATACGTAGGGTTATCTGACGATATAGAAACATTTCCGTCCTTATTTCTTATAACTATCCCAGCCATGTTAATTCCTCCTGAACACATCAATATTTATATTAACTTTTTGATAATCCTCAGGGCCCGCGCTAGTACAGTAGATCCAAAACCCACCATTTGATGCAGCACAAGGTATCATGTTCGACAACATTGGGTGATCGTCATTGTACACAGTTGACACAATATGCGAAGAATGATCCATCCCCTGATAACTGATAAAAGTTTTTTTTTGAGTTAAAGTCAGACTCAATGAGTCCACTTTCCTAAGGTAATAATCATTAGAATCAAGAATTATATTTCCGTTTTCATCACGAACCACTATCCCGGCCACTTATTATCCTTAGCGGGACCATTAGCCCCGCATTATTGTTAGCTTGAGCTAAGTTCAACCCTCACTACCCCATTACTATCTTTCATCTGGATTTTCCCTCCACTAACATTTATATCTGTGAAGCTTGCAAATCCATCTTTCCTGATCAACCATCCAGTTGAGCCATTATTCCAATTATAATTATTTGATGCGATATAATCCCCAATCTTAGCACTTGTTATTGTTCCGTCATTAATGACTGCTGAATTAATAAAAACCTGATTCCCAGAAATTGCAAAAGGAGATGTCACTTGCCCATTATCACCGCTTATCACCGCAAACCGGTCTGCCTGCACCAGGAATTGAGTACCGGTATTGTCGCTGGAAAGCCCGAAGCCAGCCACGCGCTTATTGCCGTTCGAGTCCGTCTGAACTTTCAGTGAATACGTTGCTGAAACTGTCCCATCAAGGGCCGCTACAGTCTTATTAACCGCCGATATCTGAGAACTATTATTATTCACTGACGTCGACAGGCTATTGATGGACTTAGCTTGCGAGTCTATCTCAGAACCATGGTTGTTGACTGTTGTTGTCAGAGAGCTTAATGCTGATGCATCCGCCTTGCCTGAAACAGTCTTATTCGTCTGTGACAGGCTGCTATTCAGGCTGGTGATAGCGTTACCCTGAGAGCTGATGGTGTCGCCCTGACTCTTCACCGTGTTGCTCAGCGTGTTCAGTGCTGATGCATCAGCCTTAGTCGCTACTGTGTGATTAGTCTGTGACAGACTGTTATTCAACTGAGTAATATCGCTCCCCTGAGAGGTTATCGTATTACCCTGCTGCGTCACCTTGTTGCTAAGAGTGTTAATCGCAGATGCATTTGCGAGTGTTGCGGCACTTCTGCGGGTGATACGAACAGCCCAAAGCATGAGGTCATTGCCGGATGGAACCGCCTGACCTGGCTGAAGGTATGCAGTATTGGCCCCGGACGGAACAGTGACTGACCCACTGACTGACTTATGCTCTGTCGCTGCATAGTTATCGGTGGAGAGATTTACAGTCCTGTTCGTAAAGCCATCACCATCGAACCTGATTTGCCATGATATTCCACTTGCTGCCAGACTCATTCTGGCAATCAAATTGACATCTAAGATATCACCCTCTAATACCGAAAACTTCGGAGTCGTTGGGTTATAACCACTTGACGATTGAACCACTGGTATCTGCCTTAGTCGCCATGTCCTTATTAGTCTGCGTAAGGCTGTTACTCAGGTTGGTTATCGCCGCCCCCTGTGAGCTGATGGTACTGCCCTGCTGAGTGACCGTGTTGCTCAGGCTGTTCAGGGCGGAAGCATCAGCCTTTGTGCCCACAGTTTTGTTTGTCTGTGTCAGGCCATTATTCAGCTGAGTGATCGCGTTACCTTGGGAGGTGATGGTGTCTCCCTGAGTTTTTACCGTGCTATTAAGCGTGTTAATTGCTGATGAGTTTGCGATGGTCCCTGCGTCCCTCCTGGTTATCACAATATTGTATATTGTTAACGAACCGGCCGCGCAGTTCTGATCGGGCTGAAGCAGTCCGGTTGTAACACCATCAGGCACCGTAACGCTCCAGGAAATCGCTTTAATATCCCCCGATTTAAAGTTCTGCCTTGCAGACCCTATACCTTTGTTACTAACGCCAGGGCCATCAAAACGGATAGCGAAGCCTACATTAGTAAAGTTAATATTTGCTTTACACATCAACGACACATCAAGAATATCACCCGGGCTGACCGTAAATTTACCCGCGTTAGGCGACCAGCCACCACCGGCACCGGTAGTAATTGCAGAATAGCCGTTGACAGTAGTCAGCACACCGTTCCAGCCTTGTCCTGCGTTAAGGAACTGCGGGTTAGGCAGAAGGTTATCCCCCGCGGTAATATTCGATTCAAGCGCAGTGACACGCTGCCCTTGAACGCTAATTGTATTACCCTGCTGATTAACAGTATTGCTCAGATTGTTCAGTGCCGAAGCGTCAGCCTTAGCGGCTACAGTTTTGTTGGTCTGAGATAAGCCGTTGTTCAGCTGGGTGATAGCGTTACCCTGAGAGCTGATCGTGTCGCCCTGACTCTTCACCGTGTTGTTTAGTGTGTTCAGTGCTGATGCATCGGCCTTAGTCGCCACATCTTTATTGGTCTGCGCCAGGTTGTTCTGCAGGCTGATGATAGAATTACCCTGCGAGGTGAGCGTGTTGCCCTGGCTGGTTACAGTTGAACTCAGAGTGCTGATCGTCTTCGCATTAGCATCAGCTGACTGCTGAGCCTTGTACCCTTCAGTTGCATCACAGACATATACATCATCAACCAGCATTGATGTACCTTGCGTATTGGCTGGCTGTTGCGGAATAGCGAACCAAAGCACACCTTTAATGCTGTCAGCGGGTACGGTGACGTAGCCACTGTATTTCTTCCATGAGATATCCGATGGTAAGTCTGCAATCTTCACCTGAAAACACGTCGACCAGTTGTTTTGTCCGGCGAAATTATTTGTCCATATCCCCACGTTAGCGTAACCATTCTTGCTGGTACTATTCGCGTCATACCTGAACCATCCTTCGACATAGAATACCTGCCCGGGTCTGACGTTAAACCATCCGCCATAATTGACATCATTATTCCCGCCTGAGCCTGTCGGAGCTGTTCTGCGTAACTTAGCGCACTTACTCCCTGAATGGTGCGTCCCGTCAGTAATAAGGCCAACGCCATCCCGTGACTCGGTGAAAGACTCAAAGCCGGGGTCTGTGACGAGATTCCCGCCTTTTGCCTGCTGCTGGCTGAGGCTGTTATTCAGGCTGGTGATAGCGTTGCTTTGCGTGGTTAATGAGTTTCCTTGCTGAGTAACGGTATTACTCAGGTTACTCAGTGCTGAGGCATCCGCCTTTGTAGCCACGGTCTTATTGGTCTGCGCGAGGTTATTTTGCAGGCTGGTGATCGCATCACCCTGCGACGTTATCTTGTCACCCTGACTTTTCACCGTGTTAGTCAGTGTGCTGAGCGCCGATGAATCGGCCTTAGTCGCCACATCTTTATTGGTCTGCGCCAGGTTGTTCTGCAGGCTGGTGATAGAATTACCCTGCGAGGTGAGCGTGTTGCCCTGCTGAGTTACTTTGTTCCCCAGGGATTGCAATGCATCAGCGCTTGCTGTCTGAACATAGACGAGCGGATTTGATAACCTTGCATTTCCAGAGGAGTGCATTACCTGAACCTGAGCAGTGTCAGCACCGGCTGGCACAGTTATCTTTCCGGTCCCCTGAAACCATGTGGCCGCTGCCGGAGATGACTGAGTGAACACACTGTAAGCCGCGTTGCTAAGGTTCGGACCATCAAACCTTATCCTTATTGAAATGGAAGACACAGCATCAACCCAGAGATCAGCATTAACAATCAACACCTGACCTTCTATAACAGGAAAAGACGCTGAGTTTGGCGCATATGTTGAGTTAGCCTGAACGTAATTTCTTGCCCCATCCGTCCCCCGGGAGGTATATCCCCAGCCTGCGGCATTATTCTGCATCTGCGGGTTAGGGACCAGGTTTGATCCATAAGTTAACTGGCCGGTAAGGCTGGTAATGGCAGCGCCCTGTGATGAGAGTGTGCTCCCCTGCTGGCTGACGGTGTTGCTCAATGCACTGAGTGCTGAAGCATCTGCCTTCGTCGCCACATTCTTATTAGTCTGTGTCAGGCTGTTTTGCAGAGTAGTGATGGAATTACCCTGCGAGGTAACGGTGTCTCCCTGCCGGCTGACGGTCTGCTGCAGAGCATTCAGAGCCGTTGCTTCGGCTTTTTTTGCCACGTTGCTGTCAGTAGCGCTGAGGCTGCTATTAAGCTTAGTAATATCTGATGCGTTGGCCTGAGTTGCTGTGTTCAGCGTGTCCAGTGATTTATCTATGTCAGACACACTGCCATCAAGCTTAGTTTCAAGCGCCTGTCTGGCGGTGGCCTCCGCTTTTATCGCGGTAATTCTCAGCTGCTGCTCACTGTAGATAAGGCCGGACGTTAACTGAGAGGCATCACTCCCCGTATATGGCCCGCGGAGCTGAGTGGCCAGCGTGGTCCTCTGCGTTGCCTCGGCGGCATCCGCATTCACACGCGCTGCCTGCTCACTCTGTAATGCTGCCATCCCGGCCCCCGGCGTTGGCCGGCCAACAGCAATCCAGTCATACTCAATGTAATTATTAGCATCAACCGCGGTTGATAAGTCGAAGCGGAACTGGTCAACGGCGGAAACATTGGTCCACGGTACATCATGAAATGTGATCGTTGCTGTATTATTTTCGTCCCATTCAGGCTCTGCGACAGTGACCATGTTGGTGTCATTAAATGACCCCTTACTGTCTTTCCACCGTAGCTGCCCGTCCCAATGCAGTGTTCCTGTCTTTCTCAGTCTGACTTTGAGAAATCGGTACGCCGATGAATTGATGTTTAATCCCGCGGGTGAGTTTATATACTCATCACCACTGACCGCCGGACGCATCCAGCCGTCTTTTGAGATAACAGGATCGTCGCCGTGGCTTGTCCATCCCTCGCGGGTTCCGTTGTCGAAATACCAGATATCGAGGGAGTCGAACTGTTCACCGGTACCGGCGGCGACTTTGGCTATCTGCTGAGCGAGGGAGTTATCACCGTTCTGAATCAGCGTTTTCACGGTCGCGATATCTGCTGTACGTGAATTCTGCTCATTCAGAAGGGCGTCAGCCCTGGCATGAGCTTCAGCGTTGACAGCATCCGCTCTGTCACTCACCTCCTGTGATATTGCGCTGGCGTTATTCTTATCCGCTGACGCTCTTTGCTGAGCTTCAGCCGCAACAGCAGCAATTCTGTCCTGTGCTTCCTTAATTATCGCATTCGCGTTTTCCCGGTCCGTGACTGCACGGGCCTCTGCTTCGGCGGCAACAGCCGCGGCAGCGTCTTTCTTCGCGTCTGCCAGCTGCTGATTTACCGCGGAGATCGCACTATCAAGTGAATTTTTGGCGGCAGTACTGGCCCCGGATATCTGAGCATCAACTTTCGACTGTTCCGCTTTATTATCAATCTCAGTGGTCAGGTCTTTAGCTAAATCTGTTTTGCTGATTTCCCCGGAAATATAGCTCAGTACATCGCTGGCACGGGAAGACAACTGCCCCTTCACATAATCAGTCCGGTCAGACTGATTACCCGATTTATCTGTGAATGCAGCCCGGAAGTAACGCACCACGCCGGCCGCAAGTCCGGTCAGTGAATAAGTGCTTTGAGGGTACGGAATATCAGCCAGCAGCGTTTCATCTGAATGGTCAGCAAGTGTTGAAACCATAAGCGTAGTTTTCAGGCCGTCATCAGAGCCGGTACCGAATGACCAGGTCAGATCTATCCCGAACACAGTGTTATCAGAGGCAGTCAGTGAGACCAGTACCGGCGGTTTTCCCTGCTTCCCGCTGAGGGTGACGGTATCAGCCGTTCCCCAGGGTGAAGATATTCCGGAGGAGTTTATCGCACGGACTCTGACTTCATAAACACCGGCATAAATATTATTGACGGCAAATCCCTGGCTGCTGACCGTCCCGGTATTGATCCACTCCCCGTTGTCACGCCGCCACTGGGCAGAATATTTAACCGCACCTTTCACGGCACCCCATGACACCTGAAGTGAAGACACACTGATCCCCTGGGATGTGTAACTGACTTCGTTTACCGTTATATTTACAGGCGCGGGCATAACGGCTGCAGGGGTTATCGTTACCGGTGCGGCCTGAATTTTCACCCCGTCATCAATATAGGCAAATTTACTCGGGTCGTACTGAACGCCGGCGATCGTAAAGGTACCGTCACCGTTATCAGAAACAGAGGTTACCCGGAATTGCTGCACCGCAAGGTTATCACTGTCAATCACCCAAACCGCACCAGCGACCGGTGCCTGGCTGTATGCAGTATTCACAGTGAGCGTTTTTTTATCATCACTGATATTACCGATGGTCCGTGCCTGTGATGTGCCGTCAGGCAGATTGAGAATCAGCCGGTCACCTGCAGCGAAATCGGCAGCGCGGTCGAGCGTGAAGACATTCCCGTTTACAGCAGACAGCCTGCCGCCGTTCTGTTTTCCGGCGCGGTACGGATCAGCCACACCAATGATTGAAGCAGGCAGCGGAATATGACCGTCAAGACCGACACTGAAACTTACTGTGCCGTCTTTCGAGTTTGACAGCAGTGCCCAGCGGCCCCGCCGGTTGGCTTCACTTTGTGACGTGCAGCCAATGGCCGTCAGAGTCATTTCGTTCACGCCGTAGCGGGCAATCAGATCGGGCTCACAGACAGGCTCAACTGTGTCGGCGTAATGATTTTGCGGGTCTGAGTAGCTGACCTGGCAGGAGGTATAACGGTTTTTATATGAACCGCCGGCATAAGTGAACAGTCCGTCAATGACATTTGCCGCCGTATAGGTCCAGTCCGGATCATCCGCGGGTGTGTCAGCAGTGACAGTAATCTGATCATTTCCCCAGAAGGTAATGCCGCGGAATACAGCAGCCAGGTCGTTCAGTACGGTATAGGCATCGTCCTGACTCTGAATGAATACATTACAGGTAAACCGCGGTTCGGTCCCGCCGGCACCATCTGACACTTTCTGATCACAGTAAACGCCAATCTGATACAGCTCCCATTTATCAATCATTGAGGCATCAACACGGTTACCCATACCATAAACTTTATCAAGCAGAAGATCGTAAAAAATCCAAGCCGGGTTATCTGAATAGGCAAGCTTAAAGCCACCGGACCATGCACCGGTGTAAGTTCTGGCTTCAGAGTCATAGTTATCCGGTACGCGGATGATTTTACCTTTGACTTTACACGTCACCTTCGGGGCGCTGCCGCTGAACTGCTCAGCATCGGTTTCTATATACAGTAAGGCGGTATTCGGATAACGCAGTTTACTGTCGATGACTTCCGCAAATGAAAAGACTTTAAAGGCATTAACCAGTTTGCTGTCTGTCGAATCATCGGTGATACGGCGGACACGTACGGCCCAGCCAGACGCTGATGCCGGCAGGTTAATACGGTGATCACGCTGGTATTCTGAGGTGGTTTTACCGTCAAACTTACCGGATATCATGGTCTGCCAGCTTCCGCCGCCGACGGACAGATCGATAGCATATTCCGTGACCGTTCCGGCCATATCGCCGTTGTCTTTGTACTGATACTGCGCAGGCAGGGACAATTTTACCCGCACAGCATCCAGCGCAGCATTGGTAAACTGACGCGTCCAGGGAGATGCCTTTTTGACGAGGATACCGACTGACAATTCATTATCCACCTCTGGCATGCCCTGGATATACGACTGATCCTGTGTGCCGTTACGGAAATCAAATTTAACGCCGGTGAAATTGTAAGACCCGTCACTGTTGGCGAGTGGCGTATCATTCAGAAAAATATCCTGTGGTGACAGCGAACCTTCTATTTCACCTTCGGCAACGGCAACCAGCATTTTCAGCTTATCCGTCGACAGTAAGTCATCCGCCTGTTCAACTGGCGTATGGGCACTTGCAGCCCCGCCTTTGGCACCCTGAATGGTATTCATTGACATAAAAACTCCATAAAAAAACCACCCTGAGGTGGCTGAACATTTCTGAATGATTTACTGCTGGTCGCCGGAGAATATACCGGCACTGATAATCGCCCCGCCCACTTCCCGTTCTCCGTAAAGCAGCGGTACCGGGTAACCCATCGCTACGGTATTCACCGGTGCGCCGAAAGCATAGTTTGGTTTGTTTTCGGTGGATGAGCTGCCGACGGCATATTTGGGCTGAGGGGTCAGCATCTGGACAACACCGCCCAGCGCCATCGACAATCCGATACCTGTTAATGCCGTACTGACTGACGTTGCGCTGAGACCAAGCAGTGTAAGTGAACTACCGGCGGTAAAGTATGCTCCGACCAGTGCAGCGGCACCGATAACAACCTGCAGGAGTCCGCCGGATTTTGCCCCCTGGGGCACCGGCTGCATTGTGTAAGTCTCCGAAGTGCGCGTCAGGCCAAATCCGTCAATACCGATATTGTCTGTACCGGTAAAGAAAGCAAACCGGATACCGTCATGGTGCGCCAGTGCCATGTATTTACGGAAACCGGGCACCTGGGCGCACATAGCCCTCAGCATTTCGTTCAGGTCATCAACATGATACCGGTGCTCTTTACCGAATCGCTTACCGGCCTGACCTTTAAGGATGAGCGTTTTTAACATCAGGAATATCCTTGTGCCGGACAATCCGCACAGTCCGGTCACGGAAATATTGTCCGTAAGGGACCCGCGCTGAGAGATTGCCGAAATTGTGATGAAGAATAAGATTGTTGCCGAGATAAACGGCGGCGTGGTTGGTAACCGGCGAACCGATGCGCATCATAACCATGTCACCTGGCTGAAGGTGCTGAACTTCACGAAAGCCCTCCGCATACCAGTGATCTTCATAGCGGTTTTCTTTGCCGTCCTTCCACCATTCGTACGGTACCGACCAGTTTTTCAATACAATGCCGAACTCCCGCCGGTGGTAATCCATAATAAGTGACCAGCAGTCAGCATGTCCTAGCACCCACGGACGGCCGGTATAATCCCGGTCTGCCCTGGGTGAGAAGGTGCAAAAATCACCCTCCGGCCAGGAGATAATGCCCCACTCAAGACCGGAGTAGTCACACTGAATCCGGTCAGTTTCAGACGGGATAAGCACCGGCACATCTGGGTGAGAGTGGATAATCATGATAATTTCGCCCTGTGCTTCTGCTGACCGGTAATCAGAATCGCGCATCAGAAACTGCTCTTCCGGACTGCCAGCATCGTTATGGCATGGAATATAGTGTTGCCGGTGACCGCACTGTACAATCACGCCGCAACACTCGTTCGGGTACTCGGCAGCGGCATGCTGCCGGATCGCGTCAGTCAGTTTCTCACGCAGCATTATTTCCCCTGCAGGTTAGCGCCCGGGAAACCGCCGAACGGCAGCGGGGAGTCGGTACCGAAACGCAGTTTGCAGTCACTGAGGTAACCACCACACACGTCTTTCGACGGGTCATCTGTCGACACGCCATCCTTTGTAAAATATTTCTCACCGGCATAATCACAGCCAGTGCCCGACCGGTACCAGCCGCGCATACACCACGTGCAGCCAGGCGTAATCTGACGTGATGGTAGTTGCAGGCTCTGGATGTTAAACGGGGAACACAGCTCGAAATCGACCTGTGCGCGGGTCTCTGAGGTTTTTGAATTGATGTAAAACAGCTGCTTTCGTGATTCATTTGGATTGGCGGCGCTGTTTCCGCCCTTCCAGTTCGCCGCATCGAGGTATTTTTTAAACGTTATGTGAATTCTGACCTTCGCTTTCACCAGATCGTCATATTCAAGACAAAGTGCGGCCACAAAATTACCGACATTGCCCACTGACAGGGTCGGCGTTGCCTGAGCACCTTCACTGGTAACAGCAAGATTAGTTAACTCATAGGGGTGCGGATCGTATTCCTCCCCCTGCCAGATAACTGACGGCAGATTGCCGGTGGTGAAGGACTGCCAGTCAGGATCGGTAATATTATACGCATGGAACCGCAGCACATCCGGCATACCAAATTCTGTGCCGTCAACCTCAATAAGCTGTACAAGGGTACCGGGTTCCAGGTGTTGCAAGTCGGCTGTAAAGCTCATATTTCACCCATAAAAAAACCGCCCGCAGGCGGCCTATTGTTTGTGATCAGATTTACGGTGCTACGGCCTCTTCAAAGGTGAAAGATATTTCGGCCCAGTTACCATAAACAAAAGAGGGGGCAATCGAGTCAGCTTTGACCCGATAAAGCTTCTTTTCTCCCCAAGGATTAGTCCAATAAAAGGAATGAACACAATGGCTGCTCAAAAAATTGCGGACTCCCAGCATATTCTCCGGACGCCCTTTGCTGGTCAGTTCCCAGGTTTCAAGAGCATCATTTAAGCCAACTCCGGCAACCTGCTTATATCCGTCTCCGAACTGGGCTGAGGATATCTTAACCGGCAGTGTGCCTGATGCGCCTATGCTTACGCAGTAATCAAAGGTATCAGTAGTCATCATTTCCCCTTGATTGCCCGCCAGAGTGGTGTACCTTGCTTCGTTGCCTGCTCGTTAATGATATTCACTACTGCAGCCTGTATTTGCTTGGCAATGCCCTGCCCGTCAGTACCTGAATTGTTTGCTGACGCCTGCCCCTGACCGTTTACGTTCACGATAATGGCCCCCAGGTGAATCCCCCATCCTGCCGCTGATTGACCACCGACGGCTCTTACGCCAAGTGAACCATCCTTACCGCGAGTCAATGGCATGATAGCCTCTGGTCCCGCCTCACCGAACACGCCAGCGCCTTTAGCAAAAGCGAATAGTTTGGGTGAGCTGTGTACCTGATTGCTGTATGCACTGAGCGATGGAGAGTCGTAAACACCTCCCTTTGCATTCAGTGATAGGTTATTGTAAGCACCTGATGAAAAGGAACTGCCGGATGATGCCTTAACCCCTCCTCCACCTGTAAACATTCCGCTTACACCACCAATGATACTGCTCGCGATACCGGATATAGCCATGCGGGCTGCGATTCTGGATATGTCACCAATAACCGAATTGGCAAACCCTTTGAATGACAGTTTACCCGTTGTGGTAAAGGTAGCGATGGAATCTTCCATGCTTGAAAAAGCGTCACTGAATAGTGTTTGCGTCATTCCTGATGCATTTGAAGCGCTATCAGCATACTCTTGCCACGCTTTATCGGCTCCGTTTGACCATGAGCCTCGTATAGCGCTCATGCTTTGCGTATGCTTATCGTAATCTGAAAGCATCTGGTCATTTGCTGCCTGCTGCATAGATATTTCTTTATCTATAGTTTCGCGGTCAATGGTCGTTGTAGCAGAGGTTCGCTGCTGTCTCAGTTGGATAACCTTGTCATTCAGTTGTTGCTCAAGTGTCGTTCTTTGCGTGAGAATCCCTTGCTGATAAGCGCTGATAGAACCAGATGCAGACAATTCCTCAGTGCCATACTGTGATTGTCTGTTGCCGATATCTTTATTGATGTTTGACTGATATCCGGAAAGCTGCGTTACTTGTTTTTGTAACTGTTGCTGATGTTCGAGGGCTGCATTCTGTTGGTATAACGCCGTGATTTTATCCTGATTTGCTAACAATGACTTCTGATCAGCTGTCAATGTAGACTTACTTTTCAGATTAGCCAGCTGCTGTTCCCATTTCACAAGCGATTGCTGGGCTGTAGATAGCTTATCCGTCGTGTCGAGCTGTGACACCATTACAGCATGCTGTTGATTCAGCTGCTCGAGCAACCTGGTTCCTGCATCCTCTGTATAGGCTTTTTCATGACGCTGTTTCGGCTGCGCGGGGTCTTTATATCTGTTATCGATATCCTGCCTGAGTTGCGCTTCTTCAGCGGCGCTTATGCTCGTCCCGGCGGCCCGAGTTTTCTTCAATGCTTCGGTAAGCAGGTTCTGTTCTTTTGTCCTTTTTTCAGCATTAGATAAGGATTGTTCCTGGAGATTATCGATATACTCCTGTGCCTTAATACCAGCCTGCTGTGCCTGATTATGCTTATCGATAAAGCCATTTAGCACATCTTGGGTAGAAGCCTGACTTTGCAAAAAGGAAAGCTGTGCTTTTAATGAGGCAAGATGTTTATCCTGGACACCGCCATCGCCGATCCCACCCAAACCAAACATACCCGGCTTAACATTGCCTTGGATATCGGCGATTTGCTTTTGGACGTTCGCTATCTGCTGTTGGAGGGTCTGGCCACGACCAATATCCAGCATGCTATCCCAAGCGCCTTTTGCTGCGTTACCAACTGAATCCCACAGCGTCTCAAGCGTTCCTAAGCTTTTTTTGATATCAGATGCCCGCTGGTTTAATGCAGTAGCGTATGCATCGCTGGCGACTCTAGCAGCATCTTGCTGATCACCTTCATCTTGAAGCGCCTTAACCTGGTTGTAAGTCGCTAAAGTTAGGAAATGATACTGATCATTCAGTTTGGTGATTGCCGCAACAGGGTCTGCGGCAATATTGCTGAAGTCAGCCACCAGGCTATCTGTGGCTTGACCGGTAGCATCACTCATACTCACAATGGCCGCGGAAACTTTCTGTAGAGAATCTCCCGCAATAGTGCCGGTCGATACCGCTTGAGCGATAACTGATGACGCCTGCCCTTGTGTAGTTCCAGTGGCTGCGCTTACGGTGGCCGCCATATCAGTAAGCTGATCCGCCGTTTTCCCAACCTGGTTACCGGTCAGGATAAGTGACTTTTTAAAAGCCTCTTGCTCCTGTTCTCCTTGATAATATGCCAGTCCGAGAACTGCTACTGCGGCACCTGCAATGGTAAGTGGATTGACTAATCCAGCAAGGTAAGTGCCGACTGCTTTAATTGTCGGCCCAAGTCCACCCATCATGCCGCTTAACATACTGCCCTGCTGAACCAGCGCCATGATAGGCGACTGCCCACTGGCAATACTCGTCACCATCCACGACAGTTGGGACGGTATCATTGCCATGTTGTGGGCCGCATGTCTGGAGGTATCACCGGTTTTTGTCAGCGCCTCAGAAAAACCAGTTAACTTACTCCTGGCCTGGTCAATCCTGTCGCTGTATTCAGTGAAGGTTTCTTCATCCAGCATACCTTTGCTTTTGAACTTAGATAGAGCCTGCTGCTGATCATCAAGTCGGTTCAGAGCAGCATTAATTGGATTGATTTTGTCCAGCAAAGAACCAAGGGCTTTGGCTTCGTCATTCGTGGCTTTGGTCGCCGCCTGTGTGGACTTAGTAACATCATCTACAAGCCTGGGACCCTGCTTCATCCAAGAGTTGTAATCTTTTGTCGCCCCAGATAGGTTTTCAGTGGCTGTTTCGGCTTTCTCACCAGCCTGGGTAAGTTTTGCGAGGGATGTTGCCAGTGAGTCGGCATTCTTTTGAGCCCCAGAGCTGTCTATAATGACTGCGAGACGTGAAGATTGTTCTGCCATTTACTTTTCTCCGGGCATAAAAAAACCCAGCATTTGCTGGGTCCATGAAAACTAGCTGACTATGGGGTCGTGCCATATTCCTGCTTATAATTACTTTCCATTTGCTCACAAACGCTGGCAATGAATTGCCTCTCAGACTGTGTGTTTGAAACCTTATCCTGATTAGATTTACACAAGCTGATCGCATCGCGAGCATGAGCTTTTGCTTTTTCCTCGGGTGAAGAATTCACAATGGAACCCCACAGAAAAAATACAACAACCACGGCAAAAATAGCCCAGAGAATCCCTTTCATATATACATCCCACCGAATAATTTATAGTGATATTCTTCTACGAATTAGTGCATAAAAAACAGCAAGATGAGTATTAACTATTGCAGTGTTGCCGTATTGCTATCTTTCTGAACTCCGAGGACACCTTTCACTTTCTCCATTCGATGGATCTCTTTATCTACATCTTTTTCTGCAACACCAAAGACTAAAACATTCATTGTTTTCAGATCATGAACAACACGTATATCATCAGCCTTAGCAGCGGAAATAACGTCCGCTTTACTCTCTTCCGAATAGTGAACAATTATATTGTCTGTTTTCATCACGCGTTCTTTTATATCCTGCTCCTGATGAGAAGCACAAGCCGACAGAACTAAAGCTGAAATCAAAATAAGCTTCTTCACATCCCTACCCTCATTGATAAAGTCAGGATTAATCCTAAATAGCTGCGCCTAATACCGCTACACTTTTGCCAGACCCTGTTTTCTGCCGGGAAACGGGCTGACGGTTTCCATAAAATGGCGCACTTTTTTTAACAGTTGCCACATTGAACGGCACTGATGATT